>QKII01000224.1 GCA_003249625.1 Propionivibrio sp.
CTGCGCAATCCAGCCAAGGGTAAAAAACGTAGCGTGCGTTCCGTGATCGGCGAGCATCTGCAGAATGCGTTCCACGTTACCTTCGACCCGGCACGCCTTGGCGTCCCAATGATCGCGCGAGATATAAGGGGCAAACGCCGAAACTTGGAAATAGTCTTCGACGTCAATGGTGAATGCGTTCCTGACAAAGCTTCGCTGCATTCACGTCACCCCTGTCCTTCCTTTTCCGCACGCTGCACACGGATCGAATTGACGAGTTGCTGCAGCAGGCTCAGCGTCGCCGCCGTGCTGCGCTCAATGCGGATCATGCTGCGCTCCAATCGCACGATCCTCTGCTCGCTGATCCCCTGCTTCAAATCCGTAATGGCCTGCAACGCCTCGTCGGCAATCTGCGTATCGAGTTCCAGCCGTGCCAGATTGAGATCCATGATCCCGGTATCGGTGATCCGATTGTCTTGCGGCCGGCTCTCCGCCACTCCGGGCGGGTCGAGCGGAGCAAGCCCCGGCGCCAGGGTTTCTTCGTTAAGTTCCTTGGCAACCTCTTCGACGTCTTCGGCCTTGAACGAGGACTTTTCACCAAGAAGCCCGGAAAGCAGCACCCGGTCACACAGCGAGTTGATCCGCCGCGGCACCCCGCCACTGGCTTTGTGAATTGCCTCAAAGGCACCGGCATCGAACAACGGTGTACCGGTGAAACCAGCGCATTTCAAACGGTGCTCGACGTATCCCCGCGTTTCATCCTCGTCCATCGGACCGATGTGGCAGGCAGCGATCACGCGCTGTCGCAACTGCTGCATATGCGGACTCTGCATGATGCTGCGAAATTCTGGCTGACCGATCAGAAAGCTCTGCAACAGCGCCTGCGTCTCGAACTGGAAATTCGAAAGCATGCGCAATTCCTCTACGGCATGTGGCGTCAGGTTCTGCGCCTCATCAACGATCAGGAGGCAGCGCTTGCCCTGCCGGGTGATATCGACCAGAAATGCTTCCAGGGCCAGCAGGACATCGGATTTGCCAAGGTTCTTGGTACGCACGCCGAAGGCCGCTGCCACCATGCGCAGCGTATCGTCTGCATCGAGCTGCGTGCTGACCAGATGCGCGGCCACTACTTTGGCGGAGTCGAGTTTGCTGAGCAGTCCGCGCACGATCGTGGTCTTGCCCGCGCCGACCTCGCCGGTTACGACGATAAACCCTTCGTTCTGGTGGAGCCCGTATTCCAGATACGCGGTAGCTCGCCGATGCTGCTTGCTGCCGAAGTAGAAATTCGGGTCAGGATTGAGCTGGAATGGTTTGCTGGTCAGGCCATAAAAGGACTCGTACATGGTCGCGCCTAGAAGCGATGCGAGAACGTACCGGTCACCGCATTCTCGGTATAGTTCGTCGATGCATCGACCTCCGTCCGTCGGTAACCAACACCAATATTGGTTTTTGGACCGAGTTGGGTCAGGAAATTGACGGTGTATAGATCCTGCACGGTCTCTGCGGTCGAGTTCCCCCGCCCTTCGCTCTTCAGGCGGGAAACACTCCCGCTCAAAGTCGATAGTGCAGTCAGCTTGTGCGACCAGTTCACGCTGGCACCGGTTTGTCGAACCTGATTGACATTGGCATACTCCGTCCCGGCAAACCACCCCAAACCCGAGCCCTGTGACAGGTTTTCCGAATCGCTTTGGGTTGCTGCGAAGGTCACCGTATTACGCGCACCGGAAAGAGCAAACGACAACTCGCGGCGCTTCTGGAGAGTCACTCCAGTCGTCATGAATCCACCCTGCAATTGCGCAGCAGGTGAAACTCCATTGCTTTGCAGGAAGGCGTTTACAAACGCTGCCCGTGCGGCGGGATCAGGGATCGCCGACTGGAACATGCTATCGAACAAGTCGAAGTAGGTACCTATAGAGCCGGATGTTTGGTCCGTCGACGTCACGCTATCTTTCGTCTGCCGGAATTTCCAAGCCGTACGTGCCGTGCGGTGGGTGAAGCTGATGTTGTCGCTATCTCCAAAGAAGCGTTTTTCCCGGGAGGCCGAAAGCAATGTTCTGTCGGTCGGCGACCAATCGAAACCGAGTCCCTTAATGGTGTGCGATTGTTTGTCGATGCTCGCGTAATCGTTCGATTCGCGCCCTCCAATGAGGGAAACGCGAAACTGCGGATCGAATTTATAGGTCAGAACACCACGCAGCAAATCGGCTTCGTTCTCTCGCCCATTGCTGAACTCCGATTTCTGCGTATTGGCGTCAATAGCCCAGGCGAACCTTGACAATTGAGGAGTCCCCTTCAATCGCGCCACGACACTTCGCGTCGTGGTGTCATAGGAATTGCTTGTATCGGTGGTCGTCCTGGCGAGGTTGTAACGTAGCTCGTATTCCGTCGAGGCGCCGAACATCCCCTTGAAATACGGGGAGAAACGATACGTCGAGGTCTCGGTGGTATTGCTGCTGCTGTTGGTATCGACACTGGAGTCCGTTGCCGCGCGGAAGGCCGACAGGTTCTGTTGCGAGATCGAGGCATTCGCATCGATGAAAAACAAATCTTCCAGCGCCTCAAGCGTACCCGCGGCGTTCAGGGAATTCTGGTGGCCGTTCCTCGATGAATCGTCGGAGTAATACAGGTTGTGCAGCCGGTAATCGAAACGCACCTTGACGCGATCGCCCGTTCCGACGACGTTGATTCCAGGGGCGATATCCGTAATCAGGGAACTCGTCCGATGGTTCTCGACGTGATCTACGTTGTCGGTCATCGTTTCGTTAACCGATAACGACGGTGTAATTGTCCATTCACCGGCAGACACCGGTAGCACGATCGCGGACAGTACGACCGCCGACAATGCAGGAACGAGATTACGCACCCGTGCTGCCATAGCCGTATCCGTAGCCATACCATACCCATAGCCGTATTCGTCCTTCGTCACAGTTTTCGACTGGTTGAGCACCATCAGCCTGACCGGGCATCCTTCTATCGCTGCCAATGCGTGCTTGATGTCCGAATGCGTCGTACTCTCGGACTTGACCACCATCACAACCTGCCCCATGTGCGATGCCAGCGTCCTGGCCTCGGTCGTTACCAGCAAGGGCGGCGAGTCAAATATGATGATCCGGTCCGAGTAACGATGGGCCATGTCTTTCAGCAGTCTACCCATGGCATCGCTGGCAAGAAGTTCCGTGGCGCGTGGATGTTGCGTTCCGCTCGGCAGGATGGTCAGCTTGTCAATGTTGGTTCGCAGCAGCACGTCCGACAACTGAATAGAATCATCGACGAGAACGTCCAGCAATCCTTTTGCCGGCGCCAGTCCCATCCGGCTCAGCAAGGTAGGACGCGCGACGTCGGCATCCACCAGCATTACGGTATTGTCGAGTTCCATGGCAATACTGATCGCGAGGTTAGCCGCGGTAAACGTTTTTCCCTCACCAGGGAGGGCACTGGTTACCATGATCAGATTGCCATCCCTGATTTGCGCTGCACTCTTCCCCGTTGCGTTGTCAATCAACGGACGCTTGATGACGCGAAACTCGTCCGACAGCCTGGAACGCTGGGCATCCGGACGAATGAACCCGGAAGCATGCATCACGTTGAGATCAATTTCCACACGCCGCGACATGACCATTTCGGGGCTCTGAAGCTCCGCAGCTTCCTCGACACCACCACTGCGATCGGCCGAAGGTGCGCCCTGCACAGGCGAAGTCGCCTGAGTCGGCAAATCCGCGGCTTTTTCTGGTGATGCTGGCGGTGCTGTCTCGGGAATGTCGACACCGGCTTTCCTGAGTTGCTCCAGACGCTGGGCTGCTTGCTCAATAAGACTCATCGCTAATCCTCAAACCGTGCGGGATGACAAGAAAAACAACAGTGCAATCCCGGCACCGTATGAAGCACGGAAAAAGCAACGAAAAAGAGCCGTAGGCCGCGTTTCTCCCGAGCGAGTTCAGCTCTCGACATGCTTCGCGAAACCACACCGAGCAGCGGCAACCCCGAAATTTCCCTCAACCCGCGCGCATCGAAAAACACCGGACGAACCTGGCTCGCCACAAAGGAAGCGAAGAAACCGGCACCCAGCGCAAGAACGAATGTCAATGGCAACAAGAGCATCCTGTTCGGTGCCACGGGTTTTGGTGCCACTCGCGGTGGATCGATCAATCGGAAATCAACACCGGCCGCAGCCGCATCCATATCTCCGGAGATCGTTGCCGACTCTCGGCGCGCAACAAGACTGTCGTAATTTTTCTTGTTGATGTCGTAATCGCGATTAAGCTGAGTGAGTTCGGCTTCGATCTGCGGAATCATTTTCATCGCGTCCTTCAGTTCGTCATACCGTTTCTGGTACTCGGCGACCCGCACGCGCAACGAGGCCACCGTCGCCTCATTCTCCGCTAGAGAAATTTTAAGCTGCTGATAGACCGGATTGGTATTGGCCACGGATGCCGGACTCGACAACGCGGCCTTTTTACGTGCGGCTATTTCGCTCTTTTTCTGCTCTTCCAACTCGCCAATCATGCGGCGGGTCCCAACGACGTCGGGATGACGGTCGGTAAAGCGCTGCAAGAGGCCATCGAGATTCTTTTTCAACGTATCGATCCGGCCATCAATCTCCGGAATCGAAATACCAGACGTCGTTTCCGGCGCTTCAGGTAACAGAACCGGCTCTTCTCCGAGGATCTGTCGCTTGAGCGCATCACGCGAGTTTTCCGCCTCGCGCAGTTCGAGCTTGGCACGCTCCAAGGCTGCTGTTACCTCGCTGATGCGCCCGAAATAGTCCTTGCCGTCCGAAGTCTGCAATGACAGATGTTTGATTTTGAATTCCTTGAGCCGGTTCTCTGCCTCTTCCAATTTGTTCTGATAGACCAAGATCTGCTCGTCGATGAATTTTTTCGCCGTATCCGTATCCTTGCGTTTTTCCCCCAAGCCCGATTCGACAAAGATCGAAACCAGCGACTGCACGACACGTTTAGCCTTCTCTGGATCCGGTTCCGCATACGATAACGTGTAAAGGTTGTCGCGCCCCACACTCTTGATCGTCAGCGCCTTCATGAGTCCTTCGACAAGGGATTCCTGCTCTGCCTTTGTTTTTATTGCCAGGTCAAGGTCAGCCATCCGCACCAGTTTTTCCACATTGGGGCGACTGATAAGCGTCCGGCTCAGGATCATGATCTGCTGATCTATATTGGGCTGGATTGCGAGGCCGGACATCAGAGGCTTGAGTATCGACTGCGTATCCACGTAAATCCGCGCCGATGCCTCATATTTATCGGGGATACGAAAAACAACGGCCACGGCAATCGCCCCAACGAGCCAGGCCATACCCACCCCAAGCCATCGGTGCTTCCACATGCCGCGCAGGATAGTCGTGACCTGCCGTAGGATTTCATCCATCGGTAATAGTATTTCGCAAAAAGGTTACAAGCGCATTGCGACCCAAAGGCCGCAATGCATGAGAAAACCAGACGCTTAGAACCAGCTACGCGGGATGATCAGAACATCACCCGGCTTCATGTCGACGTTGGCCGAAACATCGCCACGCTTGATCAGGTCCGACACGCGAACGCTGTACTGCTTGTCGCTCTCGGAGGTCCGCAGCAGCGTCGTGCTGTTGCCATCGGCGAAATCGGTCAGACCGCCCACGGCGATCATCACGTCCAGCAACGTCATCTTCTGCTTGTATGGCAGTGTCTGCGGTTTACCAGCCTCACCCACTACGCGGATCTGTTCGCTGTAGGGGCCGACGAACTGTGTCACGACCACGGTAACCACCGGATCGCGGATGTACTTTCCGAGTTCCTTCTCGATATCACGTGCGAGCGTTGACGCATCCTTGCCCATCGCAACGAGATCTTCGACCAGCGGTGCGGCAATCTTCCCGTCGGGCCGCACCGGGACGGACATGGAAAGCTCAGGATTCCGCCAGACGACGATATTGACTGCATCCCCCGGACCGATGATGTAGTTATAGCTCGAAGACGCGGCAGCGGATGGCGCGGGAGGAATATCTGGCCCGGTCGCGCAGCCAAACACCGCTACGCCGAGTATCCCAACGACGATCCAGCGAATCATCGCAACAACTCTGCTTCTCACGCCGACAGACATTTCATTCTCCTTTGGCAGCTGTCCAGATATGAAGAAAAGATAACATTAAGGTTTAAATCTTATCCGAAAAGTTCTGATTCAAATAAATAAATATACGCCGCAGCTAAACTACACCGTTCCCGCAGGCAGAAAAAGCAAAAAATCATATACGCATACGCGACACCATACGCGTATCGCAAAAATGCTCATGCCAACTATGTCACACCCCTTGCCTGAGCGCATCGACCACGCGAAGACGCGATGCCCTGCGGGCTGGCAAAATGGCTGCCAGACAGGTCGCGACCAACCCGATGCCCCCAGCAAGCAAAACCTCGCCGGGAACCAGCCGGATATACGCAACGTAGCCAATATTTGCATTCGGAGGCGGTGGCATGGGGATGCCGATTGCGGAAATGACCAATGCAGCGGCACATCCGACAACAATCCCCATCCCGGCACCAAACGCGCCGAGCAGCGCGCTTTCCATCACGATCAGCTGAAATACGGTTCTCGGCTTATCCCCCAGCGCGAGCAAGGTACCAAATTCACGAGTTCGCTCGAATAGCGTCATATTGACACTATTCGCCACACTCAACAGCACCATGAGCAGGATGATCAACCGCAGCACGCCGAACTGCCGATCGTATAGTTTCAGCGTCTTGTCGTAGAAATCAGAGAGCTCTCGCCAGTTGGCGAGTTCAAATCCCTGACCATCCAGCGCTTTTCCGATGAGAGCCTGAACCTTGTCAGTATCCTCGGTCTTGTCGAGCACCACCACCATGAGATGCGCCGCCGAAGTATCCATGAGTTCCCGCGCCGCAGTCAGCGGAATCCGGACGGCACGGGCGTCGAAATCCTTGGAAAAGCTCTGAAAAACGCCGATCACCTCGAAATCGAGCGTATTGACGGCCCCTTGCGCCAGGCTGATCACCAGATTGACGCGATCACCCGTCTTCAATCCGAGTGAGCGTGCCACGCCCTGCCCCATGACAATCCCGTCGCGATCCTCGTCGCGTAGCGGGCGCCCCTCGATATAGCGCAGAAAGGTACCGAGCTTTTCCTCGGCAGCCGGTTCGACGCCCTCGCCAATGATTCCCAGATCCCGCTTCCCGTTATTGAGAACACCGGAGAATCCGAGGCGCGAAAGCGTCATTTGCACCCCGGGAACGGCCTGGATGCTGCGTTTCAACTCATCAGGCTGATCGATCAGGAAAGACTCGGGGGAACGAATGCGGCCTTCACGGTAGCCCTTGCGGGCGATCTGGATGTGCCCACTCTGCGAGTGGATCACCGCCTCTCCGAGCTGATAGAAAATATCCTGAACGAACCCGCCGGCGAGAATCAGACCGGCGACCCCCAACGCAATCGCCGCAAGCGTTCCGGCGGAGCGCAAACGCTGCCGAAACACGTTGCGCAGCGCGAAAAGCAGGCGTTGAACAAAACCGGAAATCATGGCC
>QKII01000203.1 GCA_003249625.1 Propionivibrio sp.
GTCAGGCGCAGGAGCCGCTCGTCGACCTGTTCGCACGCTATGGCTGCCACCGGTTCCGGATCATCGTTGAGCAGCACGCCGCTTAGCAGGGAGGTGATCTGCTCGTCGTCGATCGGATGCTTCGTCGTTACGTCGTAGATTTTGGCGACGCGCTTTTTCGGGGACGTGCAGCGATGGATGAACTGACCGTCGTCGGACAGCAGCAACAGCCCCGTGGTGTCCTCGTCGAGACGGCCGACGGCCTGCACACCTCGCGTCACCAGCGGCCGCGGCAGCAGCGAATAGACACTCGGATGAAAGCGTGGCTTGTGCGAGCATTCGCAGTCCGCCGGCTTATGCAGGACGAGGTAGGCTTGGACGCGATACTCCCATGGCGTGTCATCCACGCTGAAAGTCAGACCGTCAGGGGAGATGTTCCTGTAGGGGTCGTCGCAGATTTCCTCGTCGATGCGCACCCGGCCGGTACGGACCAGCGCCCGGCAGTCGGCGCGGCTGCCGAAGCCTTGTGAGCGGAGAATTCGTTCAAGTTCCATCAATAGTTTTGGTGTTGTTGGGGCGTTGGGACATTATCGCGGAGTTCGCGTACTCGTAGATCCTACTGCCTCCGGTTGGAGCACCTGGGCCCATTCGTGAGGAACGTCCTCGTAGCTCGAGCCGGAACGCTGGAATATTCAGCGGCTATTCAGGATCAGTGAGCGTGAGTGTCGCTGAAGAGTACGACGGCTATGCCGGCGACGAGCAAAATGGTATGCCAGGCGATTGATGTGTTTTCCCGCTTCAGGCGTGGCATCAGGTCGGCGATTGCCACGTAAAGGAAACTCGACGCGGCAAGTGTAATGATGACCGGAATCCATTCCTGTGCAGCGTCGAGTGCGTAGTAACCACCGATGCCCCCGATGATGGCGGTCAGGCTGGATACGATATTCCAGAACAAGGCGCGCGAACGCTTCCAGCCGGCGGAGAGAAGGATGGCGAAGTCGCCGGCCTCCTGCGGCACTTCGTGGGCGATGATTGCCAGCGTGGCGCTCCAGCCCAACGACGGGTCGGCAAGAAAAGCGGCCGCGATGAGCAGACCGTCGGTCAGGTTGTGGAACCCGTCGCCTATGAGGATGCTGAGCGTTCCTTCATGTGCGGTATGAGCGTGATGATGGCTGTGGGTGTGGTTCTCGCAGAGGAGGTCGCCGGCATGGGTGTCGTTATTCTCGGCAGGGCCATTATGGGCGTGACGCCACAGCGCGAATTTTTCAAGGGTGAAGAAGCTCAGGATGCCGCCGAGAAGAATGGGAAAGGCTTCGTGTGGCGTCAAACCTTGTTCAAGCGCTTCGGGGAGGAGGTGCAGCAGTGCCATGGCCAGCAGCAGACCGGTGGAAAAGCTGATGGTCAGTGTGATCCATTGGCGCGGCAGTCCAAACAGGATAAGGGCGGCAGCACAGATGCTGAGCACGCCGCCGGCCAGGCAGGCGAGAATGATCTGGGCGAGGAGCGGGAAGGTCATGGGGTGATGGGGCGAAAATCGGAATGCCATTCAAGCACAGCAGATTCTTAAATGCAACAACGTTGCATTTAAGAATCGTTGTATTTTCTCGGCGTCAATCCTGCCGGCGTCGAAATACGGCAGTCCCATAGTCAGCGAGGTTTCGAGAAGGTTCCATGGCGATGTTCGACGCTATCTCTTTCGAGAAACATTGTTTGTTTATGATGAAAAAATATCCTGTGCGATTGGTGACTTCTGTCGGCGTTGCCTGGCGCGAGAATGCAAGTTTTTCGAGTTGGCATGCGGCGGCGTGTTCCAGCGCCATTATCTCCGATGATGACCTTGCGGATGTCGTAGAGTGATCTGGAGCAGTGCAGCATCGTGCATTGGCAATGATGTTGTCGGGAGGGGTGTATGGCCGGCATAACCCTTTTCTTTTCGTTGTATAATCACGACCTTGTGTTTTTTTTGAAGTCCCCTTTTTCAACTCCTGTCATGGAACCCCAAAATGGCCACTGTCGCTAAAGCTTCCAAAGCCGCAACCCCCAAGAAAGCCGTTCCCGCCAAGAAGGCCGCTCCGGCCAAGAAAGCTGCTCCTGCCGCAAAGGCCGTTCCGGCCAAGAAAGTCGCTGCCAAGCCTGAGGCAACGTTCGTCAAGATCAGCAAGGTCGTCGGTCGCCAGATCCTCGACTCGCGCGGCAACCCGACCGTTGAAGTCGACATCCTGCTCGACAACGGTTTCCTGGCGCGTGCTGCTGTTCCGTCGGGGGCGTCCACCGGCGAGTTTGAAGCGTGCGAACTGCGTGACGGCAACAAGAAGGTCTATCTTGGCAAGGGTGTGCTGAAAGCTGTTGAAGCCGTTAATGGTCCGATCGCCAAATTGCTCAAGGGCAAGAACCCGCTCAAGCAGCGCGAACTCGACGACGCGATGATCGCGCTCGACGGCACCAGCAACAAGTCGAAGCTCGGTGCCAACGCCATCCTCGGCGCCTCGATGGCCATCACCGTCGCCGCCGCCAACGTCAGCAAGATGCCGGTGTGGAAGTACATCGCCAAGCTGCACAAGAACAAGGAATTCGTCCTGCCGACCCCGATGGCCAACATCATCAATGGAGGCAAGCACGCTGACAACCTGATCGACTTCCAGGAATTCATGATCATGCCGGTCGGCGCGAAGACCTTCTCGCAAGGTCTGCAGTGGATCACCGAAGTGTTCCATGCGCTGAAGGGCATCCTGAAGAAGGGCGGTCACGTCACCGCTGTTGGCGACGAAGGCGGCTTCGCCCCGAACCTCTCGAACGACGAGGCACTGGAAGTCATCATGCAAGCCATCGCTGCCGCTGGCTACAAGCCGGGCAAGCAGATCGCCATCGCGCTCGACTGCGCGTCGTCCGAACTGTTCGACGAAGGCGGCCGCAAGGGCTACAAGTTCTGGAAGTCGAATCCCGAGAAGCTGTTCACCGCCGACGAAATGATCGCCAAGTACGAAGAGTGGTGCAAGAAGTACCCGATCGTCTCGATCGAAGACGGTCTCGACCAGAACGACTGGGAAGGCTACGTCAAGTTTACGCAGGCGCTGGGCAAGAAGGTGCAGATCGTCGGCGACGACTTCTTCGTCACCAACCCGGCTCGCCTGAAGCAGGGCATCGACATGGGCGCCGCTAATGCGATTCTGATCAAGGTCAACCAGATCGGTACCGTCACCGAGACGCTGGATGCCATCAAGATGGCCCAGCAAGCCGGCTACGGCGTCATCTCGTCGCACCGCTCGGGTGAAACGGAAGACTCCTTCATCGCCGACCTCGCCGTGGGTACCGGCGCCGGCCAGATCAAGACCGGTTCGCTGTCGCGTACCGACCGTATCTGCAAGTACAACCAGTTGATCCGCATCGAAGAACAACTCGCTGCCAAGGCCATCTACAAGGGCCTGAAGTCGATCAAGGGCGCTGGCTTCTAATAGATCGTCAGTGTTTTACGAAAAAAGCGGCCTTCGGGCCGCTTTTTTTATCCGTGCCGGTCGTTGAATTCAGCTCGAGCAGTGTTCAGACGTAGCTGTTGCCGTGTCCTGCATCGACGCCTGACGAATGACGCCACTTCCGCCGGGGCGAGCAATCATGTCGTTCCATTCAATGTGAAAATGCTTGACCCGAAGCCTCCGTCGTCTTGCCTCGAAGAGAACAGGGATCGATACTTCGGGCAGATTTCAGCCACCATGATTCCGCAGTCGGGAGACTTGCATGCAAGCGTTTGTCGTACGTGTCTGCACGCTATTCTTCGCTCTATTTTTGAGCGGGGCTGCGTTTGCACAA
>QKII01000378.1 GCA_003249625.1 Propionivibrio sp.
CAATCAGGTCACGAATGATTTCCTGGTCGCCTCCCAACCTCTGGTCCGGCGGAAGAGCGCTCAGATAAGTCATTTTTCCGTCGATTCCCTGTACCGCCATGCTGTTGAGCAACTCGAGAATTCTGGTACGACGGTGGTCACGGTGCGGCAGCATTCCATACCAGGCAAGATCACTACGACGCAGTTCTTGATGCTCGCCGACCAAGGTGATTATCCGGGCAGGATCGGTTGTATTCTCGAAGACAGTATTCATCAGAAGCTGAAGCCTGTCGTCCTTGCTCCAGTCCTCGCCCAGCATTTTTGAGAGCTGGGCCATATAGAGCATCGGGGCGAGAGTGAAAGCGTGGTAATGCAAGGACAGTTTTCCACGTTCCATTTCGTAACGCATGAAACCGTCTTCGCGAACCTCGTTTGCCGTGTAGTCAAATGCTTCCCTTGCCCACTCAAGATCGTCCCGGTCTCCTGTTAAAACGGAGACTTGCATTACGGCGACGGCGGACCAGATGTAATGGTTGTTTTTCTTGTGGTTTTCGCGCCAAAACGCCTTCACGGGGCGAGCCGCCATGGTCATCCACCATTTGATTCTCGCGTCTTGCTCGTATGTCGCAAGCTGCTGTACCTGAAAATAGGCACTTGCCGCCGAGGCGAGCAGCCATTTCTGGTGATAGGCGCTTTGGTTCGGCGAGTTGATGATTTTCATCTCACCCAGCAAGGCGTTTCCTCGCGCCCATTCGTCAATAAATGCAACAGCACATTTCCCGGCTTGGGCGTCGTCGCTTTTCAGATATCTGTTGGCGAGTAAATTGATTTTTCTGCTGAATGCCTCAAGAGAGCGCGTTGCGTCTTGGTGTTTCTTCAGGAGAAGAGGATCTGCAACGGATGACCGGCCAGGTTTCCCCGAGGCGTAAGATGAATCCCTGTAGTAAGCATTGATTTCCAGATCTACGGGAACAGGCGGAATGGTGCCGCATTCGGCAGGGGTTACCGCAGCGGTGATGAAAACATCAGGTTTGGATGCCTCAAGTTCCTTGAGCGTCGATGCCGCCCCGCATCCGCCTGACAGAGCACTGAGAAAGGCCACGTAGCACAAGAATCCCGCTGCCGCTCTTGCCATGTTGTGGCCCCGTGCAAGGATCGACCTCAGGCTACTTCTGGATCAACTCGATCTTGTAGCCGTCAGGATCTTCAACGAACGCAATGACCGTCGTGCCGTGCTTCATCGGACCGGCTTCGCGGGTGACCTTGCCGCCGCGGGCCTTGATTTCGGCGCAGGCAGCGTAGGCGTCCGGGACGGCCAGTGCGACGTGGCCAAATCCGTTGCCCAGTTCGTAGGACTTCGTGTCCCAGTTGTGCGTGAGTTCGAGTACGGCGCCTTCGCTTTCCTCGTTGTAACCGACGAATGCCAGGGTGAAGCGGCCGTCGGGGTAGTCCTGTTTGCGCAGCAGGCGCATGCCGAGGACTTCCGTATAAAAGGAAATGGAGCGGTCGAGATCACCGACGCGGATCATGGTGTGGAGGATTCTCATGGGGGTTCCTTCTGAAAACGTTGCGGAAAATCGGTTGCCATTCTACCCCGTGCCTGTCGTTGGATTGACGGGGCCGTTTCGAGTAGGATTCGCTTCCCATGCGAATCGATCAACTGCGTCAACGACTGCGCGAACTCGGCGCCAAGCCCTGTCATGAACAGCGGGTGTTGCGCGCCTGGTTGCTGGCGCAGCCGCTCGATGCCGGCGCGCGTCGCCAGCAATCAGCCGACTTTTTGCCGCTGGCGTTGCGCGAGGCATTGCCGCAACTCGCCGACGAACTCGCCGGCCTGGCTCGTGTTCGCGCCGAACATCCCGGTCAGGATGGTTCGGCACGCTTGCTCGTCGAATTGGCGGACGGCCAGACCGTGGAGAGCGTGCAACTGCCGCGAGATGGAGTATGCGTGTCCACGCAGGTCGGGTGCGCGGTCGGCTGCCAGTTCTGCATGACCGGGCAGGGCGGTTTGCTGCGCCAGTTGGGGGGCGCCGAGATCGTTGCCCAGGTGGTGCTGGCCCGGCGCTCGCGGCCGGTGAAGAAGGTCGTGTTCATGGGCATGGGCGAGCCGGCGCACAACCTCGACAACGTGCTTGATGCCATCGATCTGCTCGGGCAGGAAGGTGGTATCGGGCACAAGAATCTGGTGTTCTCCACGGTCGGCGATCCGCGCGTGTTCGAGCGCCTGCCGCAAGGGCGGGTCAAGCCGGCGCTCGCGCTGTCGTTGCACACGACGGACGGTGCGTTGCGCGCTCGCCTGCTTCCGAAGGCGCCCCGCATTGCGCCGGAAACGTTAATTGAAGAAGGCGAACGTTATGCCCGGGCAACCGGTTATCCGATCCAGTATCAATGGACGCTGCTGGATGGCATCAACGATTCCGATGCGGAGATCGAGCGCCTGATCGAATTGCTGAAGGGCAAGTACGCGATGATGAATTTCATCCCGTTCAACGCTGTCGAGGGCGCGGGGTTCAAACGGCCCTCCTGGGAAAAGGCCGTGAGCCTGACGCAGCGCCTGCGCCAGCATGGCATCATCGCCTGCCTCCGCGATTCGGCAGGGCAGGACATCGACGGCGGCTGTGGGCAGTTGCGCGCCCGCAGCCTGGCCTGATCCTCGTGTCTTTCGATGTGCTTCAGGTTCTACTGAGTGGATGCATCGACAGTGTGCACTTCCGCTTCTTCCGGCGATACCGGATCAGTGACGCCCAGCGTTGTTGCCGCGGTACGTACCATCGGGACAAACGGAGTTTGCTGTGCGGTATCTGCGGGAGTCTCCTTGGCGAATATCCTGGCGAAATAGGCCAGGGATCCTTCGATCAGGATGTGCCAGGCGGGCAATGCCCAAGCGCCTAGCAACAACATGGCTGCCCCGACAATTGCCGGACTGAACGCAGCACCAATGCCGTAAAGAAAGAGTAGCGTGCCGTTGCCGGAAAAAACCTCGCCCGGACTCAGCCGGTCCATCATCCGTGCGACTGCCATGGGATACAGGGCGAACGCAAAGCCACCGTACAAGAAGCCGACAATCAGGGCGAAAGTCGTTTTCTCTGCATCGATCAGGAACATCAGTGCCGCCAGTGAGGCGGCTACCAGCGATACCACCGAAATTACGTAAGCGCGGTCAATCCGGTCGGTCAGCCAGCCAATCGGCCACTGCAAGAGGGCTCCGCCGATGATCGACACGCTCATGAAGGCGGCGATTCCCGCATTATCCATGCCTATCTCGTTCGCCCAGACCACGCTCATGCCCCAGAAGGCCCCCTGCGTCAGTCCGGAGAACAGCGACGCGATGAATGCCACAGGCGCTTTTGCGTAGAGCTTGCGCAAGCCAAGTGACGCGACACCCTCAATTACCGGTTGCGAAAGTCGGGTGGACGAGACCGGGATGATGGCGGCGCAGACGATCAAGGCCGCAGTGGAAAACAATACGTGGCCACTTGGCTCGCCCCAGCCAATGAATTGCTGCGCCAGAGCAAGTGAGCCGAGACTTACCACCATGTAGAGGGAAAAAATCCGCGCACGATGTGCCGGCAGCGCGTAGCTGTTCAGCCAACTTTCGATGATGGTGTACAAGCCGACCATAGCCATGCCCGTCAGAAATCGCATCAGTGCCCAGAACCAGGCGTTGATCATCAATTCATGAAGAAGAGTGATGCACGCGACCGTTGCGGAGAGCAGAGTGAAGGCGCGGATATGTCCGATCCTGCGTATGGTTGCAGGCACGGCGTAGGAGCCGGCAAGGAAACCGGCGAAAAAGGAGGA
>QKII01000116.1 GCA_003249625.1 Propionivibrio sp.
GCTTCGATGATCGTTTGCGTGTAGCGTTTCTTGGCTCCCGCCAGGCAGTCATTGACCAGAATTTTCTGGTAACAGGCTGCTTGTTCCGCCGCATGGCGCTGTTCCGCATCGTTGCGCATCGTCTCTGCCCGCCTTTGCTGGGCCACGGCCTGTTCCAGCGTCTGCGGCACAGGAGCCGCGCCTGCCTGAATGGATTGAGCCCGCACGGGAAAAACAATCAACAATGAACACAGGACGATGATTCGGCGCAACATGGGCATTTCTCCTTCGGGTCGCTAATCTATCAGAAAACCCTTGGTGCTACCCCGGGACGACCTCGGCCAACTCGATGCCATCGGAAAACATCGGCACCGGATTTCCATGCAGTCCGGATTATGCTGAATGGCGCGTGCTAACATCCTGAAGTCATGTAACGCCGACCAGGATTCCCATCATGATGCTCACGATCTGGCCCCGGATATTTCAGCTGGCATCGGTCGGCCTCGCACTGTTGGCATTGCCGTTGATCGTTGCCGCACAACAATCCGACGATACCGGAGGATTGTCGCTGCGTGGTTTCGGCACCCTTGGCATGGCCCGCACAAGTAACGACCATGCGGCAATTGCGCGGGATTTGTCACAGCCGGAGGGCATCTCCAACCATTGGTCCGGAAAATTCGACTCCAATCTGGGCGTACAGGCCAATTACCTTGTCAACGACAAGGTGGAAGCGGTTGTTCAGGCGGTCAGCCGTTACAACTATCGCGGGAATTTTGCACCGGAGGTAACCGAGGCGCTGCTCAAGTACGACCCCAGCCCGTTCCTCAGTGTGCGTGCCGGACGTGTGGGAACGGATTTCTTCATGCACGGAGATAGCCGCCTGATTGGCTATTCGCAACTCTCCGTGCGCCCCAACATCGACTATTACTCGTCGCTGGCGATTTCTTTCCTTGATGGCGCGGATGCGCAGGTCACTGCGCCGCTCGGCGACGGACTGTTGCGCGGCAAAGGCTATTTAGGGTTCCTCGGCGAGAAGCTGCCCTTCAGTGGCGGCTACCTGAACCTGCGCGGCTCGCGGGCGATTGGTGCCTACCTGGATTATCAGGAAGAGGGCTGGCAGTGGCGGGGCGGAGTCGCCCGGATCCGATTCAGGCACAGGATGCCCGATGCGGTTGGCGAATTACAGACGGAATTGCGAAACACCGCCCAGCCCACAGCAATGGATGCCGCAGATGCGTTCGATTTGCAGGGCAGCTCTGCGCGTTACTATTCCGCCGGAGTCGTCTATGACCGTGGGCCGCTCATGGTGCAATTGATGTTTGGACGATTGAGCTATGACCTGAAGGCGATGCAGGATCAGGATTCGCTGATGTTCCTGACGGGCTATCGGATTGGCGAGTTCAAGCCGTTTGCTGGCTATTCAAGAACTCGCTCGCGCAATCCGCGCGTATCCTCAGGATTGCCGGATTCCGGTAGCGGAGCAGCGATCAACGCAAGACTCGCGTCCATGTTGGCCGAATCCGGGATGAATCAGCATACCTACACGCTGGGTGTACGCTGGGATTTCCGCGATGACATGGCCATCAAGGCGCAATTGGACATGATTCGCGGAAATCCGGACTCGCTATATACCTTCCGCAACGAAACACCGGGCTGGAACGGGAAGACCAATGTCGTCACCCTGACCCTGGATTTCGTGTTCTGATGAGCTGCAACATGCGACGCCGGTTGACCGTCCTCCTGCTCTTGCTCATGCCGTTACTGGCGGCGGCGGAGTCGATCGTCGTCGTCGTAAATCCCGATAGCGGCGTTACAACGCTGAGCCGCAACGAGGTGATCAATATCTTCCTCGGCAGTTTCCGACAACTGCCGTCGGGCCTCGTCGCCTCGCCGGTTGACCTGCCACCCGCGCACCCGGCGCGGGCCGAGTTCTATCGCCGTCTGGTAGGGAAAAGCCCTGCTGAAATCAATACGTACTGGGCGCGCCTGGTATTTTCGGCACGGACGCGGCCGCCGATCCAGGCGGAGCGCCTTGAGGATGCAATTTCGCTGGCACAAGGATCAGCGGCGGCAATAACCTACCTGGAGCGCAGCCGGGTAACCGGGCGGCTGCGGGTGGTATTCGAGTTGGCTGAGTAGGGTGACCAACCATGGTTTTTCTGGTGACTTATTGACATGAGCGGCATTCAACCATTCTGGCGACGAAGCATTGTCTGGCTGGCAGTTTCGCAGGTTGTCGGAATCGCCCTGGTGGTCGGCTTGGTGTTCGTGCTGGTGACAGTCTATGCAACGGAGTACTACACGCGGCAAGCCATGTCACAACGCATCACGGAACTGCTCGCGACCATGGAAAGTACGGCGCAAGTTGCCTGCTTTACCCGTGACCAGACACTGGCAGGCGAAGTGGTCAAAGGCCTGGCGACGAACGGTGAAGTATTCGCCGTCACGCTCGTCAGCGGAAGCGAAGTGCTCGCGTCCCATGTGCGCGAGACCGTCGATGTCGAACGTAGACGCCTGGCCGCGGCCGCGCGTGTCAGCCAGCAGATCATCTCGCCATTCGACACCTCACAGACTGTCGGCGAACTGACCATCGACCCCGATCCGGAAATCATTCGCCAGCGCGTGAGGGAGAATGGCGGCTTCGTCGCGCTGTTGATGGTGTTGCAGCTGCTGGTCGGCGCCATAGCCCTTGTCACGGCTGTACTGTTGTGGATCGTGCGTCCGATCAAGAACATGTCGGACCGGCTGCACATAATGGATGCGAACTCGATCGCCCCCCTCCCGGTGCCCGATGGCCACGAAAGAACTGAGATCGGCCGGCTGGTTGCCGACATCAACCAGCTCGGCGACCGCCTCGTCGCCGCACGTGACGAGGAACATCGCCAGCACGTGCAACGTGAGATCGGTGAACGGAAATACCGGGCGATTTTCGAAAACGCCGATTCAGGGATTTTTGTGATTGATTCGGGCGGACTTTTCCAATCGTGCAACCAGGCTTTTTATCGCCAGCTTGGCCTGCTGCGACCAGCGGAGAGCAACAGCGAGCTAAGACTGCCGAGGCTGCCCTGGCATCAGCCGGATCGCCTCGCCGCACTGATCGAACGATGCACCATCCAGAACCAGTCGGTATCCGACGACTTCGAGTATCTCTCCAGCGAGAACGATACCCGCTGGCTCTATCTCACGCTAACCCCCATCGGGGACGGGCTGATCCAAGGACAACTGACCGACATTTCGCGGCACAAGCAGGCAGAGCTCACTGCACAACAGGACGCCATTACCGATTCGCTGACCGGCTTGCTGAACCGGGACGGCTTCCTGCAAAAAATCGAGGAGGAAATCGCTGCCTGCTGCAACGAAGCGAACACCGGCTTTGCAATCCTCATCGTGGACCTTGACGGTTTCCGGCGCGTCAACGAATCGATGGGTCTGGCTTCCGGCGACCAGATCCTGTCCATTACGGCACACCGCCTACGCGCCAGCCTGAAGAGCACCGATGTCGTTTCGCGCCTGGGCAACGACTCCTTCGGCATCATGCTGCGGTCCACACTCACCGAGCAGGAAGCCGCGAACATCGCGACGCGCATCGCTACTACATTGAAAGGCTTCTTCGAGATCGGCGCGACACCGTTGCAGTTGGGCGGTTGTCTCGGCATCACCCTATACCCGGCGGACGGTGGCGACCCGGCGACACTCCTGCGCAATGCCGAGATGGCGCTCGACCATGCGCGTCTCGCCGGCAACGGGCGCTACAGTTTCTTCGATGTGACCATGGCGAGGAACGCTGAACATCGCCGCAAACTGGAAAACGAGCTGCGTTTCGCCGCACGGCACAACGAACTGACAATCCTCTTCCAGCCGATCATCGATTTGTCACTGCGACGCATGGTCGGTGCGGAAGCACTGATTCGCTGGA
This sequence comes from Propionivibrio sp., assembly GCA_003249625.1. The sequence goes on from QKII01000116.1 coordinate 3,896, forward strand.
TGCATCCCGAGCGCGGCATGATCCCGCCCGACGTTTTCATCCCCTTGGCCGAAGATACCGGCGCAATCATCAACATCGGCCTCTGGCTCGTCGAAGCGGCATGCCAGCAATTGGCCGCATGGAAGAAGCAGGGCGCCGGGCATTACATTTCGATCAACATCTCGGCACGGCAGATCCCTGACGGTCTGCCCCCGATAACCCTGATCGAGACGGTCAACCGTTATGGAATCGACCCGGGCAGTCTGGCAATCGAGATCACCGAAAGCGTATTCATGGGCGATTCCGATGCCGCGCAGACTTGGCTCGATGCGGTCCACGAACTCGGCTTCCGGATTTATCTTGACGACTTCGGCACAGGCTACTCATCCTTGTCCTACATCAAACGCTTTCCGGTCGACGTTCTCAAGGTGGATAAATCCTTCGTGCGCGACATGAGCGAGGACAACAGTGACCGGGCGCTCGTCGGCGCGATCATCAACATGGCAAGCAGCCTCGGCCTGACAGTCGTCGCAGAAGGTGTCGAGTCGGCACATCAACTCGAACTGCTTGAGCAGGCCGGTTGCCACTGTGTACAGGGATACTATTTTTCCCGCCCGGTAACGGCCGTAGAGATCGATGCCGCCGCCAACCGGGTCACCGGACTGCTCGAACGGAATGAGTAGCCCGCTGGCGAAAAGGCAATAGTCGTGTTTGTATTTAAAAAAAAAAACTGTATAATCCGCGCCTCGCTTGTTTGATGTCTCAAACGGGCAGTTGCTGGGGAGTCGCCAAGTTGGTCAAGGCACCGGATTTTGATTCCGGCATTCGAAGGTTCGAATCCTTCTTCCCCAGCCATCCGGTTTATTCCAGTCGGGCAGGTACACTTACCTGCCCGTATTGCTTTCAAGCTGCGCCCCAGGATCTTTGCTATGGCCTACGATAGCCTGATGGTCTTCACCGGCAACGCCAATCCGAAATTGGCCGCCGATGTCGTCAGACGCCTGAATATCTCACTCGGCCGAGCCAAGGTGGGCCGTTTCTCCGACGGCGAGATTTCCGTCGAAATCCAGGAGCATGTGCGCGGTCAGGATGTCTTCATCCTTCAATCGACCTGCGCACCGACCAACGAAAACCTGATGGAACTGTTGATCATGGTCGACGCGCTGAAGCGCGCCTCGGCCGGACGGATCACCGCCGCCATCCCCTATTTCGGCTACTCCCGGCAGGATCGTCGCGTTCGCTCGGCGCGCGTGCCGATCGCCGCAAAACTGGTCGCCGACCTGCTGGCCGCTGCCGGCGTTCAGCGGGTTCTTACCATGGACCTCCATGCCGAACAGATCCAGGGGTTCTTCAACATCCCGGTCGATAACATCTATTCGTTGCCGATCATGCTGGCCGACGTCTGGAAGCAGGATTTCGACGGACTGATGGTTGTCTCGCCCGACGTCGGCGGCGTCGTGCGTGCGCGAGCGCTGGCCAAGCGCCTCGAGTGCGACTTGGCGATCATCGACAAGCGTCGCCCGAAAGCCAACGTCTCAGAGGTAATGAACATCATCGGCGACGTCACCGGCCGCACCTGCGTGCTGATGGATGACATGGTCGATACTGCCGGCACGTTGTGCAAGGCGGCGGCCGCACTCAAGGAGCACGGTGCGAAGAAGGTGCTTGCGTACTGTGTGCACCCGGTTCTTTCGGGTGCCGCGATCAGCCGTATCAACGATTCGGCGATCGACGAACTGGTGGTAACCGACACCATCCCGCTCTCCGAAGATGCGCAGAAATGCTCGCGGATCCGCCAGCTGTCTGTAGCCGACGTGCTGGCCGAAACAATCCGCCGGATCAGCAATGAGGATTCCGTGTCGTCGCTTTTCATTGAATAGTTTTTTCCCATACCCCGCCTGGTCGCGGGCGGGTTTTTACTTCAACCAGGAGTTGTCATGCAATTTGAACTGAACGCGCAAGCGCGCGCACTGCAGGGGTCCGGAGCGAGCCGCCGCCTGCGTCGCGCCAAAAAAGTCCCGGCCATCATCTACGGCGGTTCTGCCGCTCCGGAAATGATCGAGCTCGATCATAACGACCTTATCCTCTCCCTCGCCAAAGAGGCATTCCACTCGTCGATCATCACCCTGAAAGTCGATGGCAAGGCCCAGACCGTCCTGCTGCGCGATGCCCAGATGCACGCCTACAAGCCGCAGGTTCTGCATGCCGATTTCCAGCGTATCGATGCAACGCATGCCGTGCACCAGAAGGTGCCGCTGCACTTCATCAACGCCGAAGCCGCACCGGGCGTCAAGCTCGCTGGTGGCACCGTCTCGCATTCCATGAATGAGGTCGACGTGACGTGCCTGCCGCAGGATCTACCGGCCTTCATCGAAGTCGACCTGAAAGACCTGGAAGCCGGCCAGACGCTGCACGTTTCGCAGCTCGCCTTCCCGCAGGGCGTCAAGCCGGTCATGCATGGCAGCGACGACCCGGTCGTCGTGGGCATCACGGCCAAGAAGGCTGCGGCTGCTGAAGGCGAAGAAGCCGCTCCTGCAGCCTGATCCATCGCCGTTTCGATGTGACAAGCCGTCGCCGGTTCATGCCGCGACGGCTTTCCGTTTTGGAGCTTCCGTTTCGTGAGTAGAGCATGCCCGCCCCGCGCCTGATCGTCGGCCTCGGCAACCCCGGCGCCGAGTACGAGGACACCCGCCACAACCTCGGCTTCTGGTTCATCGACCGGCTGGCCGGCGACCTGCGGATCACACTTTCGTCGCAGAGCAAGTTCCACGGCCTCGTCGGACGTAGCGGCGATCTTTGGTTGCTCAAGCCGACGACCTTCATGAACCGCTCCGGTCAGGCGGTTCTGTCGCTGGCGAACTTCTACAAGATCCTGCCGGACGAAATCCTTGTTGTCCACGACGAACTCGACCTGCCACCCGGCGGGATACGCCTCAAGCAGGGCGGCGGCAACGGCGGCCACAACGGCTTGAAGGACATTCAGTCACATCTCTCCACCGCGGACTTCTGGCGCCTGCGGCTCGGCATCGGCCATCCGGGCGACCGCAACGAAGTCATCAACTACGTACTCAAAGCGCCACGGCGCGAGGAACAGGAACAAATCGACCGGGCGCTCGACCGCTGCCTGCTTTCTTGGACAAAGCTTGGCGCTGGCGACTACGCAGCAGCGCAACAGGCCCTGCACAGCAAGGCCGCTTGACGCCACCCACACCATTGCAACGAACAGGATTATCACCATGAGCCTCAAATGCGGAATCGTCGGTTTGCCCAACGTCGGCAAGTCCACCCTCTTCAACGCGCTGACCAAGGCCGGTGTGGCGGCGGAGAACTACCCCTTCTGTACAATCGACCCGTCGGTCGGCGTTGTCGAAGTACCGGACAAGCGCTTGGCCGCACTCTCTGAAATCGTGAAGCCGCAGCGCATCGTGCCGGCCGTCACCGAGTTCGTCGACATTGCCGGACTGGTCGCAGGGGCTTCGAAGGGCGAAGGGCTGGGCAACCAGTTCCTGGCCAACATCCGTGAGACCGATGCGGTGCTGCACGTGGTTCGCTGCTTCGCCAACGACAACGTGATTCACGTTTCCGGTAGTGTCGATCCGATCCGCGACATTGAGGTCATCGACACCGAACTGGCGCTGGCCGATCTGGCCACCGTCGAGAAGGCGCTCAACCGTTACCGCAAGCCAGCCAGCGCCGGCGACAAGGAAGCCAAGCTGCTGGTCGCCGTGCTGGACAAGTGCTACGCACAGCTCGATCAGGGCAAGCCGGTGCGCGCGCTCGACCTGTCGAAGGAGGAATGGGCCAACCTGAAGCCGTTCTGCCTGATCACCGCCAAACCGGTGCTGTACGCGGCGAACGTCGCCGAGGACGGCTTCGAGAACAATCCGCAGCTCGACGCAGTGTGCGCGCATGCGGCTGCGGAAGGGGCCGAGGTCGTGGCCATCTGCGCTTCCATCGAAGCCGAAATAATCGAGCTGGACGATGAGGAAAAGCAGATGTTCCTCGCCGATCTCGGGCTGGAAGAACCGGGCCTCGACCGCCTGATCCACACCGCCTACCACCTGCTCGGCCTGCAGACCTACTTCACGGCCGGGGTCAAGGAGGTACGCGCCTGGACGATCCACAAGGGCGACACCGCACCGCAGGCCGCCGGGGTGATCCACACCGATTTTGAGCGCGGCTTCATCCGCGCACAGACCATCGCCTTTGACGACTTCATCACCTACGGCGGCGAGCAGGGCGCCAAGGAAGCCGGCAAGATGCGCTCCGAAGGCAAGGACTACGTGGTCAAGGATGGCGACATCCTCAATTTCCTCTTCAACGTCTGACGCCGTTTCGGCGGCGGAACCGGGTCGTTACCGCGGCCGTTTCGCCCCGTCGCCGACCGGGCCGCTGCATTTCGGCTCGCTTGTCGCGGCCGTCGGCAGCTATCTCGATGCGCGTGCCAACAGCGGTCAATGGCTTGTGCGCATCGAGGACATCGACGCGCCACGCACGGTGCCCGGCGCGGCAGACCATATCCTGCTGACCCTTGAGGGCTTTGGCTTCGAGTGGGATGGCGAGGTGATCCATCAGAGTCGCCGCCTCGATCTTTATCATGCAACGCTGGTGCGGCTGCAACTTTCCGGACTCGCATATCCGTGCGCGTGCTCGCGCAGCGAGATTGCAGCGTCGGCAAACCGAGCGTCAATCGATGGCGGCCTGCTCTATCCCGGCACCTGCCGCTCCGGCCTGAAGGAGGGGGCGGCAGCACGCGCCTGGCGCTTGCGCGTGCCCAGCCGTGACTTCTTTTTCCGCGACCGCGTCCAGGGCGAATCACACCAGAACCTGGAAAGGGATGTTGGCGATTTTGTATTGCTGCGCGCAGATGGACAGTATGCCTACCAGTTGGCGGTCGTCGTCGATGATGCCGCACAGGGAGTCACTACGGTAGTGCGTGGAGCCGATTTGCTCGATTCGACGGCGCGGCAAATCTGGCTGCAGCAGTGCCTGGGTGTGCCGGCACCTGCCTACGCCCACTTGCCCGTTGCACTCAATGCAGCAGGAGAAAAGCTTTCGAAGCAAACCAAAGCGGCTGCCGTCGATCCGACAGACGGAATCGACGTGCTGCACCGCGTCATGCGTTTTCTCGGTCAGGAAGAATATCCTGACGGAACCGCGGGATCGCTGCGCGACTTCTGGGAATGGGCGATAGCCGCCTGGGACTTGGCCCGTGTTCCCGGCGCGCGAGCCGTTTCCGCTTCCTTCGCCGAAGCCAGCAGTTGTCAGTCGAAGGACAGGAGCGCCGATAGCGCGGCATGATCGGAGATACGCGACCACGGGGCTCCGGAATGCACTTTGGCCTGTTTGACCGTTAAGCCACGCGCGTAGATCCGGTCGAGGCGAAGCATGGGATGTTTCGCCGGAAAACTACGCCCCGGCGATCCGAATTCACCGCTCTCCCCAGCAAATACCTCACACAGACCGAGGCGACGCGCCAGCCGGGTGTCGGCCTCGTTGCGCCAGTCGTTGAAATCACCAGCGATGATCAGCGGCGCTTCAGCCCCGGCGATGTCCTCCAGATAAGCGGCCAGCGCATCCATTTGCCGTCGCCTAGAGCGGGCGAACAGCGAGAGGTGAACACATACGCAATGGACCGGCGCCGGCGCACCGGAAATGTTGATCCGGCAGTGGAGCAATCCGCGCCGTTCGAAGCGCAGGTGCGTCACATCCTGATTGAACGCGTGCTCGATCGGGAAGCGCGAAAGGATCGCGTTGCCGTGGTGACCATGATCGTACGCAACGTTGCTGGCATACGCTGTTGCCTGCCAGACTTCGGCGGCAAGAAAGTCATGTTGCGGCTCCTCCGGCCAGTCCTCGAACCTTGCGGCATGCAGGCTGTGCGCCCCCTGAACTTCCTGAAGGAAAACGATATCCGCCCCGAGATGCCGCAATTGTTCGCGCAGTTCGTGCACCATCATGTGCCGATTGAACTGCGAGAAGCCCTTGTGGATGTTGTAGGTGACGATACGCAGGCCGGATTGTTTCATGGCGCTCACGATACTGCGAGCATCCTCTCCAGCGCCAGCTTGGCTTCGACAAGTTCGTGTTGGGGGACGCTGATGGAGTTGACCACGTGGCCAGCAGCGAGATTATCCAGCGTCCACGCCAGGTGCTGCGGGTCGATGCGCTGCATGGTCGAGCACATGCACACCGTCGGGGACATGAACTGGATGGTCTTGCCTTCTGGCTTCACTTCCTCAGCCAAGCGGTTAACCAGGTTCAGCTCAGTGCCTACCAGCCAGCGAGTATTCGCGGGCGCTTCCTTGACGATCTTGACGATGTGCTCGGTCGAACCAACGTAATCTGACAACTGACAGACTTCGAAACTGCATTCCGGATGGGAGATGACCAACCCATCCGGGTGCTCGCTGCGGAACTTGCGGATGTGCGCCGGCTGGAACATTTGGTGCACCGAGCAATGTCCCTTCCAGAGCAGTAGTTTCGCCTTGCGGATTTGCTCGGGCGTGAGTCCGCCGAGTTCGAGATCGGGATCCCAGACCAGCATCTCGTCGAGCGGAATGCCCATCGTGTGGCCGGTCCAGCGCCCAAGGTGCTGGTCGGGGAAAAACAGGATCTTCTCGCGCTGGCCGAACGCCCACTCGGCTATAGTCCGCGCGTTGGACGAGGTACAGACAATGCCGCCATGCCGTCCGCAGAAGGCCTTCAGATCGGCCGCAGAATTGATGTAGGTGACCGGGGTAAACAGTTCATCCGCGTTCAGTACCTCGTTCAGTTCACGCCAGCAGCGCTCCACTTTCGCCAGGTTGGCCATGTCGGCCATCGAACAGCCAGCAGCCAGGTCGGGGAGAATCGCTGTCTGGTGCGGCCTGGACATGATGTCGGCCACTTCGGCCATGAAGTGCACGCCGCAAAACACGATGTACTCGGCGTCGGTCTGCGAAGCCAGGCGGGCGAGCTTCAACGAGTCGCCGGTCAGATCGGCGTACTGATACACGTCGGCGCGCTGGTAGTGGTGACACAGAATTACTGCCTTGTCGCCAAGTTGTGCACGCGCGGCACGAATGCGCGCATGACACTCCGCGTCGGGCATTTGGCTGTAGAGGGCGAAGTCGATGCTTGGGGCGTTCATGGGTAAGTCTCTTGGGAAACCGGAGACGTGCTCCGGGACAGATTTGATCAACTGAGCCAGGGCAATCCGGCAAATCGCCAGCCCCCCAGCTTGCCGCGCTGGCCGTTGGCGTCAACGTTGCCTTCGAAGCCTTCAAGCACGTTATAGCACTCCGAGTAGCCAATCTCGGTGGCCAGGCAAGCTGCGTTGTGAGAGCGGGCACCGCTGCGACAGATAAACAGGACGAGCGACTCGATGTCGACCTGGCGCTTGAGTTGGGCCAGAAAATCGGGATTCGGCTGGCCACCCGGATAGCTTTGCCATTCGATCTCGATTGCGCCCGGAATGCGGCCGACCCAATCCCATTCGGCGCGGGTTCGGACATCGACGAGCTTGGCACCGGGGGCGCTCTGCCAGACGGCCCAAGCCTCGGAGGGGGTGAGTGCCCCCGCGTAAGGCAGGTCAAGTTCCGCAATGCGGTCTTTAGCCTGTTCAAGTATTCTGGAGAGCGATTCCATCGGTATGGCTGCAAGTTAGGGTAAGCGCAGAGTATAAACCGTGATTGGCGTTTGTTCGCCTCCTAAGGCAGCGCCACGCGGCCATAGGTTCCGATAACACCGTTTCAGTGCTGAACGAAAACTGATAACGTGTGCGCCGGTTGTATCGGATAGTGCTTACGCACCTCAATGGTGCGACATTTTCTGTTTTTTGCACTATTGTGGTGATAATGCAGCCACGTCAGGCAATGGCTGCCGCATATCTCGTAGTTGTTCGTTGGTGCGTGTTGGGTGGCATGGTTTCTGCTAGTACCCAGAGCACTTTTTTCACTGTCGCCGGAATGACCGGTACTCGCTGAGGAGACTTTGCAAATGGCAAGCCCGCAAGACGTTATCAAGATGGTCAAGGAAAACGAAGTCAAGTTCGTTGATTTCCGCTTTACTGACACCCGTGGCAAGGAACAGCACGTTACCGTACCGGTCAGCGCGTTCAGCGAAGACAAGTTCGAGAACGGTCATGCTTTCGACGGTTCCTCCATCGCCGGCTGGAAGGGTATCCAGGCATCGGACATGCAATTGATGCCCGACCCCGATACCGCCTACATCGACCCGTTCTTCGATGAAACCACGCTGGTTCTTTCCTGCGACGTCGTTGACCCTGCCGATGGCCGTGGCTATGACCGCGACCCGCGCTCGATTGCCAAGCGCGCAGAAGCCTACCTGAAGTCGACTGGCGTCGGCGACACCGCCTACTTTGGCCCGGAACCTGAATTCTTCATCTTCGACTCCGTCGAGTGGAGCGCCGACATGTCCGGCTGTAACCTCAAGGTCTACTCCAGCGAAGCTGCATGGAAGTCGGGCGAAGCCAGCGAAACAGGCGGCGGCACCGGCCACCGTCCTGGCGTGAAGGGTGGCTACTTCCCGGTTCCGCCGGTTGACAGCCTGCACGACATCCGCTCGGCCATGGTCCTGACGCTCGAATCCCTTGGCGTGCCGGTCGAAGTACATCACCACGAAGTGGCCAACGCCGGCCAGTGCGAAATCGGCACCCTGTTCAGCACGCTGGTCAAGCGCGCCGACTGGACTCAGATCCTCAAGTACGTCGTGCATAACGTTTCGTACCAGTACGGCAAGACGGCGACCTTCATGCCGAAGCCCATCGTTGGTGACAATGGTTCCGGCATGCACGTTCACCAGTCGATCTGGAAGGACGGCAAGAACATGTTCGCGGGCAACGGCTACGCCGGCCTGTCCGAAATGGCCCTGTTCTACATCGGCGGCATCATCAAGCACGCCAAGGCACTGAACGCGATCACCAACCCGGGCACCAACTCGTACAAGCGCCTGGTTCCGCACTTTGAAGCGCCGGTCAAGCTGGCCTACTCGGCGAAGAACCGCTCGGCCTCGATCCGTATCCCGCACGTCGCGTCCGACAAGGCTCGCCGTATCGAGACCCGCTTCCCGGATCCGATCGCCAACCCGTACCTGTGCTTCTCGGCGCTGCTGATGGCAGGCCTCGACGGCATCCAGAACAAGATTCACCCGGGCGATGCTGCCGACAAGAACCTGTACGATCTGCCGCCGGAAGAAGATGCGAAGATCCCGACCGTCTGTGCCAGCCTCGAGGAAGCCCTCGACTCCCTTAACAAGGATCGCGAGTTCCTGACCCGCGGTGGTGTCTTCTCCAACGAATGGATCGATGCCTACATCGAACTGAAGATGGACGAAGTCAACAAGGTGCGCATGACGACCCACCCGGTCGAGTTCGACCTGTACTACAGCTGCTAATCGGCTCGTACCTCCGGAAAGGACGGGGAACCCCCCGTCCTTTTTTTTATCGCCCGCAGTTACAGCCTTTGCATTGTCTTTGCTTGACCCATCCAATACACTGTGCCCGGACCCGAGGCTTTTCCGGTAATTACAAGGGAATAGGATGATGGCGTTGTTTCCTCGACTTTGCATTTCAGTACTGCTGTTGGCGTTGACCCCGATAGTGCACGCCGACGTCATGTATCAGTGCGTCGATGCACACGGCCACAAGACATTTTCCAACGTCAAGCTATCAACCCCGGGCATCAAGTGCTCGGCAATGGATCTCGGCCCCGCAACAACCGTACCTCCGGTACGTTCAGCCGTCAGGGCGCCGTCGCCAGCCAGCTTTCCCAAGGTCGACGAGAGCGACCAGAAGGCTCGAGATACTGACCGGCGGCGCATTCTGGAAACCGAACTGGCAGCCGAGCAACAGAGTCTCCTGCTGGCCAAGAAGGAACTGGCCGCACAAGAAGCCGTCCGCAGTGGTGATGAACGCAACTATCAACGGGTTCTCGATCGACTGGAGCCCTTCAAGAACAAGGTGGCACTGCATGAACGCAATATCGAAGCCATCCAGAGGGAGCTGGACAAACTGCGCTGAGCGCATTCCGGCCGAAAGCATCCATGAATGAGCATCCGAACGCCCCCTTCAGCGGGCTGGACCTTCTTTCCTCTTCGGTCATCCTGCTTGATGAAAATCTGGATATCCGCTACCTGAACTCCGCCGCAGAGGATCTCCTC
>QKII01000035.1 GCA_003249625.1 Propionivibrio sp.
AACGGAGTTTCCCCGCCTTATAGGCATCTTCAAGCGCTCGCCAGGCTTCGCGATTACCCTCCAGAAAACGGTCCGCCTCGTGGAATTCCATCCACGGCTTGGGGCTGTGAATGATCATCAGGTCGATGTATTCCTGCCCCAGCTTTTGCAGCGACTGATCGATCGCCGTAGCCGCTGCCTCATACGACTTGATTTCGGCGGCCAGTTTGGTGGTCAGGAACAGGGAGTCTCTTGGAACGCCGCATGCACGAAGGCCTTCGCCAATCCCGCTTTCATTTCCGTAGGCCTGTGCCGTATCGAGGTGCCGATAGCCCAGCGCCACGGCGTCCTTTACCGCTTGCGGCGCCATGTCGTCGCGGATGAACCAGGTTCCCAGTCCGAGCTTGGGAATCTTCACGCCATTGGACAGTGTGAAACTTTCTTGCAGGATCATGGATCGACCTCCCGTGCTTACAGTTGCTTGTACGCTTCGTCGCTGACAGGTTCCAGCCATTCGTTGCTGCATTCCGTTCCGGGAACCTCGACCGAAATATGGCTGAACCAGCTGTCGGCCTTGGCACCATGCCAGTGCTTTTTCCCAGCCGGGATATACACGACGGAGCCTTCCTGCAAGCTGACAGGTGCTTCGCCTTCTTGCTGATACCAGCCTTCACCCGCGGTGCAGATCAACATCTGGCCGCCGCCCGTTTTTGCCTGATGGATATGCCAATTGTTCCGACAGCCCGGTTCAAAGGTGACATTGGCCAGAAACAGCGGCGTTTCGCCCGGTTTGACCAGAAAATTCAGGAAGGAATCCCCAACGAAGTATTTCGCATAGGCTTCGTTTGGCACACCCATGCCGAACATGTTGGCTTTTTCAAATTCTGCTTTGCTGCTGTATTTCACGATTTTTCTCCTTGCTCCACCCGGTGCATCCTTGCCCGGATATGTATAACTGTTAATCCCAGATTTCCTTGGCCATGCGGAATGCGGCCCAAGCCTTCGGCCAGCCGGCGTAAAAGGCCAGATGCGTCAGTACCTCCGCGATTTCATCTCGTGTGATGCCGTTGGCTTTGGCCGTCTGTAAATGAAATCCGAGCGAACTGTCCACGACTCCGCTGGCTATCAGTGCCGTCACGGTGATGAGGCTCCGGTCGCGCTGGGAAAACTCGGCGTCCCGAGACCAGATCTGGCCAAACAGGACGTCGTCGTTGATCTCCGCAAACTTGGGGGCAAAATCGCCCAGTTGATCGCGGCCGGCTGTAACTCTTGGTTTGTTCATCGCTGTACCTCCTATGGCTCCAATATAGTTCGCAGGAACTCCGACATGAATACCAATTCGACCAGAGTTATTGCCTATTTCTACAAACCAGGACGAAAAATGTATTTTTTTATGGTTCGCGAACAGGCTGCCGCGTAGCCAGTTCGGCAGTGAATTAAAGAGAGGTTGTTCCCGCAAAACGTCAAACGACGTGCGGAATGGAGAAATTGCATCTGCCACAAATCGCCCTGCAGAATCAGGCAAGAAATACCGAGAATTTGACTATCGGCTAGCAGGCGGGATCGAAAAAAATACTGCTTGGGATTCTTTTCGTGAGATTAACGCAATCAATTCAGTTGAATGATTGCCTCAGGCTAACGGATGCAAAGGGGGGGAAATGGAAAATTGCAAGACACGGCGCGGTTTCTTGAAGAATAGTGCCGTTGCGCTAAGTGCGCTGGTCGTAGCTGATTTGAAAGGAATAGCCGGCGCCACCGCCGCAGAAAATGCCACCTCTGACGTTTTCTTCACGAAGGACATCAGTGCCGCTGGTTTGATGCAGATCTATTCCAGGATCAATCAGTCCATTTCGGGGAAAGTCGCCATCAAGCTGCATACCGGCGAGCCGCACGGCCCCAACATCCTGCCGCGCGACATGGTCAGGGCCTTGCAACAGAGCATCCCCAACAGCGCTCTCGTGGAAACCAATACCTTGTACGGAGGAAAGCGGCAGACCACGGCGGATCACCGCGAAACCATCAAGACAAACGGCTGGAATTTCTGCCAGGTCGACATCATGGACGAGGAGGGTGCCGTGATGATCCCGATCAAGGACGGCAAGCGCTTCAAGGAAATGTCGGTCGGCAAGCACCTGCTCAACTATGACTCCATGGTGGTGCTGACTCATTTCAAAGGCCATGCCATGGGCGGCTTTGGCGGGTCGATGAAGAATATCGCGATCGGCTGCGCGGACGGACCGATCGGCAAAAAGATGATTCATGCCGCCCCGGACAGTTCAAACTACAGTGCGTGGCTCCAGGGAGAACCCTTCCAGGAGAACATGGTGGAAGGCGCCAAGGCTGTCACGGATCATTTCGGCGAGAGGATCGTCTTTATCAACGTACTGCGCAACATGTCCGTGGACTGCGACTGCGCCGGCGTCAGTGCCGCGCCACCCAAGGCCCGCGATCTGGGCATCCTGGCCTCTACCGATCTTCTGGCGATAGAACAGGCGTCCATCGACATGGTGTACCAACTGCCCGAAGCGGAACTGCACGATCTCAAGGAGCGCATCGAGTCGCGTAAAGGCCTGCGCCAGTTGTCGTACATGAAAGAGATGAAGATGGGGACCGATCGCTACCACCTGATCACCCTGTAGTGGAAAGCAGCAAAAAGTGCATGCAGTTAAGACGATAAGCGGTAAAACAATTCATCTTGAACCGGTTGGCGGTATCGCCGGCGACATGTTTGTCGCCGCGATGCTGGACGCGTTTCCCGACTGCCGCGAGCAGGTTCTCGATGATATCCGCGCCGTTCTGCCGCCGGAAATAGGCGAGGTACGGGTGAAGCGGGTGCTCAAGAACGGCATTCTGGCGCTCCATTTTTCGCTGGACGAATCGTCGCCGCCTGAAGTCGTGCAGGAGCAGGAAAATGGTGTTGATTCGGAGGTTACAGGACGGGGCCGTCGTTACGTGCCTGTCCAAGCCTCAAACGCCCCCTTTCGTCCCGCAGCACATCATCATTCGTGTTGTCATGCCGCGGCCTGTGACTATGCCGGAATCAAAAAGCTGATCGAGGGAGCGAAACTTTCCGGATCGACGGCAACGCATGCACTCGCGATTCTGGAAATCCTTGCCCGGGCCGAGTCCCGTATTCACGGCATTCCGCTGGACAAGGTTCACTTTCATGAGCTCGCCTCATGGGATTCACTCATGGATGTCGTTGCCGCGGGAAGCGCGATCTCTGCCATCGGTGAGGCGACGTGGACGATTTCATCGCTCCCGCTGGGGTGTGGGCTGGTCAAAACGCAACACGGCCTTCTCCCGATCCCGGCTCCTGCTACTGCGCGGATACTGGAAGGCTATCCCTGGCGCTGCGATGACTTTCCCGGCGAACGTGTCACTCCGACGGGAGCCGCCATCGTCCGCTACCTGGTCCCTCCAGGGGCGTTGTCGGTCAAGCCTGCGGGCATCCTCGCGGCCAGTGGATACGGTGCCGGGACCAAGGATTTTCAGGGACTGGCGAACGTCCTGCGCGTTGTTGTATTCGACAATACCTACGCAGAATCACCACCGCCGAAGCTGGCCGTCGCCGTAATCCAGTTCGATGTCGACGACATGAGCGGAGAAGAAATCGGCGTCGCGGCGGAGCGCCTCCGCCAAGCGCCCGGCGTGCTGGATTTGCTGCTCCTTTCCGCACAGGGAAAAAAAGGGCGTCCCGTGACGATCTTCCACCTGTTGACCGACCCCGATCTGCGCGAGCGCTGTTGTGAACGCATCTTCCAGGAAACCTCCACCATCGGCTTGCGCTGGAGTGTGATGAATCGGATGGTGCTGCCCCGCAAGGAGCGGCGCACTGAAGAAGGCATGCGCCTGAAAGACGCACTGCGCCCGAATGGAGACCTGACAACCAAACTTGAAAGCGACGAACTTGATTCGGTAGCGGATCTCGCCAGCCGCCGGCGGATCAAGGTTGTTGCGGAGGACTTCCCCAATGACTGAACAAGCAATGCCCGCCGAGAAACGCTTGATCGAGGTTCTGGCAGGCTATTCCCCCCTGGCCATCGCGGTCAGTGGCGGGGTGGACAGCCTGACGCTGGCCACCGTGGCTCACCGAGCGTTGTCCGTAGCGCCGCTGATGGTTCATGCGCGTTCTCCCGCAGTCCCGCTGGCGGCCACACAACGCGTTCGTGAATTGGCGGCGCAAGAAGGCTGGAATCTCGAAGAAATAAACGCAGGAGAGTTTGTCGACCGCGACTACCGGACCAATCCCTACAACCGCTGTTACTTCTGCAAATCCAGCCTTTACCGTTCGATCCGCGCGCTCACGGAGCGACGGATCGCCTCCGGTGCCAATGTCGATGATCTCTCGGACTATCGTCCGGGATTGCAGGCCGCCGCTGAACAAAACGTCGTTCACCCTTTTATCGATGCCGGCATCGACAAGGCGACCCTCCGGCAGATTGCGCGAAACCATCAATTGAAGGATTACGCCGAACTGCCGGCCCAACCGTGCCTCTCCAGCCGGGTTGAAACAGGGGTTCCGATCCGGGCGGAGGATCTGTCCTTCATCGACGGATTCGAGTCAGCCTTGCGGCATACTCTCGGCGAACACGCCACGGTTCGCGTACGGATGCGAATGGCCGGAGTGCACATCGAACTGGGTGAAATGCCCGATCAGGAAACGACTCAGATGCTGGAAGAGAGGGCGCGCACTCTCTGCCGCAACGCGGGTTATCCGTTCATTGCTATTGGGCCTTATCGCCAGGGATCGGCTTTCGTGAGCAGCAAGGCCGCATGACCACCAACGCCGCGATCATGGACTGGGATCGAGAGATCCGTACCGGACTGGCCGAGGCCGTGTATGCTCCCGGCAAGCCCTTGCCCGTTCTCGTGAGCATCGTCGAGACGGCGCACAAGGAAAAGCGCCGCTTGCTGCTGACCCGTCTGTCGGAAGAAACATTTTCCTCGCTCCCGCCGGAACAGTCCTGTCTGCTCCATTACTGTCCGCTCTCCCGAACCGCCGTACTGGGTGAAATAGTCCTGAAGCATCCTGCACGCGTCGCGGTCGTCAGCGCCGGCATGGCCGACCTGCCCGTCGCTCATGAAGTCTGCCGAACGCTGGCCTTTGCCGGTGAGGATACGCGGTTGATCACAGACGTGGGCGTTGCCGGACTCTGGCGCCTGATGGATCGACTGGACGAGATTCGCAGACATTCCGTGGTGATTGCCGTCGCCGGGATGGAGGGGGCGATTTTCAGCGTCCTCGCCGGATTGGTCAGGGCGCCCATCATTGCGGTTCCGACCTCAACGGGGTACGGCGTGAGCAGCGGCGGGCAACTCGCCTTGCACAGTGCATTGGGAAGCTGCGCTCCGGGACTCTCGGTGGTCAACATCGACAACGGTTTCGGCGCCGCGCAAGTGGCACTGCGCATCGTCCAGAGTCTCGGCACATCTCGTCAGCCATCCGAGAGCCTGGAGTGATTCATGCAAACCCTGCCAACCGATTGGCTGTCTGAATTTCGTTTCCGTGCTTCGCGCCAAGCCCGATGAAATGGTGCAACTGGTCGGGCTCAAGGGCCGTCTGCTGGGCAGTCTGCACCATGTTTCCAATCAGTTCCTTGTCACGCCGGTCGGGGCTCTCTTCGCGTTCTACTTTTGCACGATGTCGCAGGCGGTGTTCTTCTGGCTATCCGGCTATCGCGCGAACCAGGAATCGCTGCGCATCCCGGTCGCTATTGATTGGCAGCAACTTTTTCTGCCATCAACGGAAACAGAATGCATCGTGTAGCGCGTCGGTATTCAGGAGGGTATAGAAGTCATCGTGCTGGGACTGAATTTTGGGCTTGAAGAACAGCATAGGGGGCGTCTGCCGTTCATCGGACGGGTCAGCCTTGAGGACACGACCGTGTCGCATCGCAAGTAGATCTAGAATAGCCAACTGGCGGACCGCCCCGTCCAAAAATGGAAACTCAAGCAGGAACTAACGACTTGTACGCCTCGGATAATGTTTTCTACCGTACCCGGGACTTTGAATGGGATGTAGATGAAACGACTGGTGATTTTTAAAGTTGGGGATACCTTTAGCCATCTTGCTGAACAAAGTGGCGATTTCGAACAATGGATTGTCAACGGACTTGGAGATCACCCCTTTGAGGTTATCGTCGTTGATCCTCGAAACACTGATGTTTTTCCGGCCATTGAGAGCGTTGCCGGCGCGATAATCACCGGGTCTCACAGTATGGTTACTGACCGTGAGCCATGGAGTGAAAACTTGGCTTCCTGGCTGCGCTCTGCCGTATCGGGAAATACCCCCATACTCGGAATATGTTACGGACATCAGCTTCTTGCTCATGCAATGGGTGGCGGCGTTAACTACCACCCGAAGGGAATCGAGCTTGGTACGGTGCCGATTTGCCTGACATCAGAGGCAAAAGATGACCCGCTGTTCCACAGTCTGCCGAACCGATTCCCGGCACATGTTGTTCACCGGCAAACTGTAAGCAGCCTGCCGGAAGGGGCTGTTCTGTTGGCAAGCAATTCTTTTGAACCGCACCACGCCTTTCGGGTCGGCGACTTTGCCTGGGGAGTCCAGTTTCATCCGGAGTTCAGCAGTGATGCGATGGCGTGCTATATCGCGGAAGTCAGTGATGGCTTGAACCCAGACGAGGCAATCTCCGAATCGTTATCAGCAAAGGTTCTTGTAACGGAGGAGTCCGCATCAGTACTACCGAGGTTCGTTAACTTTGTAGCAGAACTCCAGGTGGCCGTTACTGGGCGGTGCGCATAGGTCGCCCCCCAATCTGTACAGATAACAACGACTGGGGTGAGAGAGCTACGGAGCTGGCAAGTGGCGCCTTCTTGTCAGCTCAATAAACCGTCTCGATCAGAACGGTTCCCGACATCGGCGCAATGTTATCAACACCACTGACGCCAACCCCAAGACGGTGCATTTCATCACCGGCATAGAAATCCGTGTAAAGCATGAACACGTCACCCCATGGCGCGTAGTAACTCAGCTCACCTTTTTTCCCATCGTGGTAAGCCTCCCGCGATCCAACAGTCAGTTTTTTTGGAGGATAGAACATCCATTGTGCATTACGGAAGTTCGTCAGTTCCAACTTCAATGGGAGCTGGTGGTAAAACTCTTTTGCAGCTCGAGTATCGTAAAGCCGGAAAACTGCGGAATTTCCTTGAGAAGTAATTCTGACCTGCATAGTCGACATGCTTAGCTCATCGGCGTAGCTGGAAAAGCAGCCGGTCAGTGAAATACCCGTGCAAAGCATCAGAGCGAATGCGTTTCGTGTCATGGCTTACCCACTGACTCAATAACCTGATAGTGAATCATTAATCTACCGCTTCCCACATGCAGAGAAGCAATTCGATTTCTTGTACGCATGAAGTGACATGGCCCTTTTGTATCTTCCGCCGGGCTTTGGGCGATATCGGAAGATGTCTGAAAGAACGACAAATTGCTTCAAACACCGGTTTGTTCGTTGCTGCACACTCCGGTGTTCATACTGTAAGCCTCTGGTAGGCCGGACGTGAATACCAATTCCGGCAAAATCCTTGCCTACTCCTGCGAATGTTCAGGAAGGAGGTGACTTCAATGCCACGTAGAGGTGGCTGAAACAGATTTCTCGCCACACCTATTGGCGGCGTCCGGCATTTTGTCGATTTTTGAAACCTGATTGTTCCGGCTTCATGGCAATTCTCGGGTGCAGTCGCCGAGGCTGATTTTTCGGGGCCAGGCCACTGCCCCAAAAAATCATCGAGATTTCCCCTGATGGCAATTACGGCAGATAGGCTCCGCCACAAACCGGGTTGTAGGTTCCGGTTATATGCGAGCTCGATTCACTTGCCAGATAGCGGATCGCGTTCGCGACATCTTCGGGAGTAGCAATCCTCTGTGTCGGCGTGTGAGTACGGATAAGCTCCTTGAATTCGGTCGGCGCGTTCTTTGTTGCATCGGTTTCCACCAGTCCCGGCGCCACGATGTTGGAGGTAATGCCAAAAGGTCCGAGCTCTTGCGCGAGATATTTGCTGAAGCTGTCCAGTGCGCCCTTGGCCGATCCGTGGGCGATGAAACTTGGTGCAGGCGCTTCGGACAATGTGCTCGAAATGAAAACGAGCCGTCCGAATTTCCTGGCTTTCATGCCGACGGCTGCCAGTTTGGCTGTCGCGTAGGCTGCATGCATCTCGTCGTTGAGCTTTTGCGCAAACTCTGCCCAAGTCTGTTCCATGAACGGCTTTGCGGTGAAATTCATGTTGGCATTGGAAACCAGCACATCTACGCCACCATATTGCGCATCGATCATTGCGAACATGGCTTGCAATTGACTGTCGTCCCTGACGTCTGCCTGTACTGGATATGCCTCTCCCCCGAGCGCCTTGATCTCCTCGGCCAATTCGGTAGCGACATTGTTGCTGTTAACGTAATTGATAAAAACACGATAGCCGTCTTGGGCAAGTGCTTTGGCGGTTGCGGCACCAATGCCGCGCGCACCACCGGTAATCAATGCATTTCGTTTGCTCATGTTTACTCCTGGGGTGATTGGGTTGGTCTGGGGAAAGGATAAGCGGTCAGAGTTGATTGAGTACCCGGAGATTGCCGATAACCCCCGAGATCTGTTGCATGCAGTCCGAAAGCGATTCGGGATCCAGGCCGGCCTGTGCGTCCATAAGCACGTTTTGCGCTATGCCGGAGCAGCATTCGGCAATGCTGATCGCGTTCGATGTCAGTGTGGCCAGCTTGTGGCGTCCGTCCTCGGTGTTTTTTTGACAGACCACCCAGCCCCGCCTTTCGAGACCATTGACGGAACGGCTGACGGTCGATTTTTCCAGATACAACAACTCGGCCAGCTTTCCCTGCGTCATGGCGCCGTTGTTCAGAAGGACCAGGATGACCCCCCACTGTTCCGCAGTCATGTCGATCCCGGCATCGTTGAAACGTTTCGTCAGCAGTTTGTTGAAGAGCCGTCCTGCCAACCCGGTCAGGTGTCCCAACGATCGCGCGTGGTTGTAGCCTTGCGTCAATGTGCGCCTCGATAATTGCAAAAAGATGTATATGCAACTATATACAATTATCGATCCCCGGTGAAGGTTCCATCGACCTTAATTTCTCGTGCTCAAACCTGGGAATTTTTGTTGGCCGGGGACTTGATTGTGGTCATGGCAATCAGCGCGGCGACGATGCCGAGTGCGGCGTAGCCGAGCGCAATCTCGAACAGACTGAAGCTGGAAGTCAATCGGCCCGCGATCATGCCCGGAATAGCTGCTCCACTGTATGAAATGAAATAGAGCGACGCCAACAGGCCTGCACGTTCATGTACCGCGGTGTTTTCCAGCAACGCTCGAATCGCTCCGGTCGAAGCCAGACCTTGGGCAACACCGACGACCAGACTCGTTGCGATCAAAGGAAGTATCCAACCCCCCCACAGATTGACCATGATGCTGGTGACAGAAACGACGAACAGGCTCATTCCCAGGCGCACGCTCACAACCGGGGAAAAGCGTGCCGACAAAGGGCCGCCAATGGGGTTGAGCCCCATGACCGAAGAAAAGATAGCTGCCGCCACGAGCGGATTGGTCGTGCCCAACTGTTCTGCGGCTACCGAAGGGCCGAAAGCCTGATAAAAGCCGCCCAGTGACCAGGTGGCAACGGCGGCAGAGCCGGCTGCAACTACGAGTCTTCCGCTGCCCTTCGGTATTTGCATGTGGGGTCGCAACGAAGCCAGCAGTCCCGGACGGCGTTCAACTGTCTCCGGACTCAACGCGATGACGATCGCCAGTATCACGAGGATAACGACCATCACCGCATAGACCGTTATGCGCGGATCCGGCCCCCACTCGACGAGCGCTCCCGAGGTGAGAGCGCCGACCGGAATTCCGAGCATCGGGGAGCTACCGGTAATGGCCGCGGACAGCCACCGAGGCTTTCCTGCGGCATTGTCGACAACGTAAGCCCCGAGACTGCTCGAGGCAATGCCGCACGCTACGCCTTGCAGAATCCGGCCGATCAGCATGGGGGTAACACTGTGCATGGTTGTGAGAATCAAACAGCCCAATGCAGCGCTCAACAAAGCGGCGAGCGCAACAGGACGACGCCCGACAAAATTCGACAGGCGCCCGAGTACCAATAGCGATGTCGCCGCTGCAATGAAGTAAGCGACCGAGACAATGGCGAGATCGCCGTTTGTTATGCCGTCTTCGAGTCGATACGTGTTGTACAGCGGTATGGGGGTCCCAGCGGCCGCAAATACAAAAACGAACGAGCAAGCTGCGGCGATAAACGCCGTATTTCGCGAAAAAACGCCAGGGTACAGTACGTCAGCTTCTCTTGAGTGGGCCAAGGGATTGCGCATTAATGCCCCAGACTTTTGGAGAAAACATTCATCACCACGACGCCGGCGGTGATCAACCCGATACCCACCAGCGCAGGGAAATCAAGCTTCTGGTTGAATAGCCACCAACCCACCAGCGTAATCAGAACGATGCCGATACCGGACCAGATGGCATAGACCACGCCCATTGGAATGACTTTCAAGGTCAATGCCAGGCAATAAAACGCGATCCCATAGCCAACGATAACGGCGACAGATGGCCAGAATCGAGAAAACCCCTCGCTCGATTTCAACGATGACGTTGCAATGACTTCACTGACGATCGCAGTAAAAAGAAAAAGCCAATTTTTGATCAAAATCGAAGCCCCTCAACCATCTGAACGCACATTGCTCTAGCGTTCAGATGGCTTTCTCAATATCTATTTCAGGTTTTTTCCGAAGAAATCCGCGATCTTGTCGAATGGGATCACGTCCATCCGATCATACAGATCGGTGTGGATGGCATCCTTGATGATCATCAGTTCCTTCGGCTCACCAGCGGCCTTGTAGGCATCTTCGGCAAAATAACGTGAATGGGCTTTCTCGCCGGCAATCAGCAGGATCGGACGTGGCGAGATCTCATTGATGTAGGTCAGTAGCGGCATGTTCATGAACGAGATTGGCGTAGTTGCCGTCCAGGCCCCATTCGAATTCAGAGAACGCTTGTGGAATCCACGCGGCGTGCGGTAATAATCGAAATACATGCTGACAACTGGATTGGTGATGCCCTCCTTGGTTTCCGGCAGGTTCCTTGAACCAGCGGCGGGGGCACCTTTTTCAGCATCACTCCAGCGTTGCTGGCTCATCGCTTCCAAAGCCTGGTCGCGTTGCTCCTTGGTCATGCTGTCGTAATAGCCCTTGGCCATCACGCGCGACATGTCGTACATGCTCGCGGTGACCACGGCCTTGATGCGCTTGTCCACCGCCGCGGCATTCAGGCCCATGCCGCCAAAGCCGCAAACGCCGATAATGCCGATTCGATTGCGGTCAACTGAAGTATGCAAGCCGAGAAAGTCCACCGCTGCGCTGAAGTCTTCGGTGTTGATTTCCGGTGAAGCCACGTTGCGCGGTTCGCCCCCGCTTTCGCCGGTGTAGGAGGGATCAAACGCGAGTGTGACGTAACCGCGTTCGGCCAGGGTCTGAGCATACAGTCCGGAAGACTGCTCTTTCACTGCGCCATAGGGGCCACTGACAGCAATCGCTGCGAGCCGCTGATCGCCACGGTTTTTGGGCAGATACAGGTCGGCAGCCAGCGTGATGCCGTATCGGTTCTTGAAAGTGACTTTCTGATGATCGACCTTATCGCTTTTCGGGAAGGTCTTGTCCCATTCCTGTGTCAATTGCATGGTGTATCCCTCGATAGTTAAGGATGTAGTTGTTGCCAAAGCGGGGTGTGCGCTGACAAAAAAGGCTGTGCAGGCAACGATGGCGCCTTGGATGAATTTTTTGTGGGAAAGCAGAGCGTTCATTCGGTTTCTCATTGTTCTGTAGGACGAGAGTGGATGGCTACAGTGCGTTCTTCAATATTTCCGCGACGACCTCTGGGGTATACGTTTCGGCAATGCCGAAGACGCGCACATTGCGCTGCACGTTCTCGACGATGGCCGGCAGATCCTTCTCGTTGATTCCCAATTGCGGCAAGCGCGTCGGCGTACCGATCTTGTCGTACCAGCCTCGCAGCGCAGCGATGCCTTGCTCTCCGCCTTCGATGCCAAACACATTCCTGGCAAATCGGTCGAACTGGGCCGGGTTGCGTTCGCGGAACCACTTCATCCAGGCGGGAACCACCACCGACAGGCCGGCCCCGTGCGGCACATTGAACAGCGCCGAGAGCGAGTGCTCGATGGCGTGATTCGGGAAGCTGAACCCTGCCGCGCCGGAATAGCTCAGGCCGTTCAGCGCCAGGGTCGCCGCCCATGCGAACTGCGCGCGGGCGGCATAATCGGCCGGGTCGGCCAGCAATGCCTCGGTGGTCTCGATGACCGTGTTGATCAGGGATTCGACCATGCGCGATTGCAGATTGGGATGCGTCGTCGCAGTGAAGTAGGTTTCGATCAGATGCGCGATGACATCGGACGCGGAATAGACAAGGTAGTCTCGCGTCACGCCCTGCATCAGTGCCGGATTGACGATGGACACCTTGGGGAATAACGACGGGGCCGCGATAAAGAATTTCTCCTGCGTCTCGTCATTGGTCACCACGCCCGACGGGTTCATTTCACTGCCTGTCGCCGCCAGCGTCAGGATCGCGAACAAGGGCAGTGCCGCATTGATCGCGGCCTTGCCAGTGAACAAATCCCACACGTCGCCATCGTGGCAGACGCCCGCGGCAATCGCCTTGGAACTGTCGAGGACAGATCCGCCGCCCACGCTCAGGATGGCGTCGACATGATTCGCTCTCGCCAAGGCGATGCCTTCCCGCACCTTGGATATGACCGGATTGCTGACAATGCCGCCGAATTCGACGAGGGCGATGCCCTGCTCGGCCAAACTCTTGCTGACAACGTCGAACAATCCTTCGCGCTTGATGCGTTCGCTGCCGTAGCAGAGCAGTACCTTCTTGACGCCATGTTCGGCCAAATGCTGACCGATCAATTGTTCCTTGCCAGTACCAAAATCGATTTTGGTGGGATTAAAGAAAGTAAAGTTTTCCATCGTGTCGTTCTCCGTTAGAGCCAGTCAGGTTGCTCGATGAATCGTATTGTTCTCGATCAGGGCGTCCCATCGGTATACAAATCCACCACATTTCTTGCCTGATCCTACGTAATCGAGGATTGCTTGTTGGAATTCGATCGTCGAGCGGATATTCTTCGAACAGAACTTGTTTGGAGCCTCAAGATGCCGACTGGCGAACTGACAGAAAGAGACAAGGCAGGAGCACCCGACGCACTGCGCGAAGCGATGGTCGATAGCATCGAGCGCTGGACCGTCGGCAAGTCCGATTGCCCGACGCCGATTCCGAATCTCACCTTCTTCCGGCGCGAAATGCCGATGCCGCCGTGTATTTGCCTCGTGGAGCCGAGCATCGTGCTCGTCGTCCAGGGCGAGAAACAGATGCTGGTGGGCAGCGAGGCCTTCCCTTACGACATCAATCACTTCCTGATCACATCGCTCGACCTTCCCGCCAACTCCGAGGTGATCTCTGCCAGTTCGGAAAAGCCCTGCCTTGGCTTGGCGCTGAAGCTTGATCTACGCATCATGGCCGAATTGATCGCCCAAGGCAGCTTGCCGTTGCCGGTGGAGCGTTCGGGCGACAGAGGTGTGGGTATCGGTCTGGGGTCTGTCACACCGGTCTTGCTTGAGGCATTCAAACGCTTGCTGGATTTGCTCGATGACCCCGGCGCTGTTGCCGTACTTGCACCGCTGATTGAGCGGGAGATCCACTATCGCCTGCTCAAAAGCGATCAGGCCTCACGCCTCTGGCAAATTGCCTCGGTCGGTAGCCAGGGCCATCGCGTTGCGAAGGCCATCGACTGGTTGAAAGTGAATTACGCCGCAACGCTTCGGATCGAGGATCTCGCTGCCTATGTGCAGATGAGCACTTCCAGTTTGCATCAATACTTTCGCCAACTGACGGCCATGAGCCCCTTGCAGTACCAGAAGTGGTTGCGTTTGAGTGA
>QKII01000053.1 GCA_003249625.1 Propionivibrio sp.
ACTCCTTACAGTACGATATTTGAAACGACGTTACGAGGAACATTGTTGGTGTCGAGGACGAGCCCGTCGATGTAATCTGATGTCAGAGCGGCACCGTCAACAAGACATATGCCTGAAAGAGAAATATTGCATGTAGCGGACTTACAATTAACGAGCTTCCCTTTATTGGCACCTGTGCTTGTAGTGAAGTTCGATGCATAAACACCCAATGAATTTCGCGAATGTGGCGCGCTATGGAGAATGCATGCATCGTCACCGATATAGTGCGTCTCACTATTCCCTCCGAAGAAAATGACCGTTGCGGCAGAGAAGTCCCTGCGAATAGGAGATTTATAATTGACAGCAAGCGCAGAGACATTGTCATCTATTGTCCATTCAACATTTGTGCCTGTGACGATGCTGTATCCAGTAAAGTCTATGGCTCCGTAGAGATTCACTTCGGTAGCATCTTCTACCCATGACCATTTAATTTTTGCCGTTTCGGGGTCAGTACCATAGGATTGGAACTTCAAAGTCGCATATTTACAATTGATGGACTTGTCACTCGTTGACATCTGATGAACCTGGTTGCGCTTCAGACTGATTGTGACACGAGAGGATGCAGAAGCTGCCTGCAACGCCTTTTTTATTGTCTGAAAAGGCGTTGCCTCTGATCCATCGTTCAAATCATCACCCGCGACGTTATCGACCCAGTAAGAGCGGCTCATCTGCCCAAGCGCAGCGCCGACGTCATCCCAAAGAGCCTGTTTGAACTTACCGCGGTTCTGGACCGTAACCGTTGAGATAACTCCAAGTTCGTCCATGACCTGGACATCTACATCAGCAGCGACGCTGCTGAAGATCTGTTCATATGCCTGCGCGAAGTTAATGAGATTGAACGCCGCGATTTCGAATGGAACTGCCATTGTTTTATCCTTTGATTGAATTTTGAGCCACGATCGCGACGATCGCAGTCAGTACTACATTGAGCGCGTCATCCGTCGCGCCGACGCCTGCCAACCTGCGCATTGCCTCGCGCATGGTTGCCGCGGTATAATCAGTTGGAACGGGATAAACGAACATGCTACACCTCGTCTACCGTGAAAACGATCGGTGGCGCTCCATCTTCAGGCGGGCAGCGGATATAGACATTTTCGAAACCGCTATATTGGAATGCCGCCCTTTTACTTGGATCTTTTTCCACAACGTCGAAATAAATCTCCGTATCACTGGCAGGTTTCGTCAATCCAACGTGTGCTCTAAACGAAACACCTTTTTTAACCTGAATGACACAGGCTCCACTCGCAGCGAGGACATACTCACTATCTACAGTACTGACGTTATTCATATTCACCCCTTGATTGAATTAATAAGCGTGAGCGCTACGACCGGCCTCAGCACTGCGTTAAGCATCTCGTCGATGTAGGCTTGCGAATAGCCTTCGCCGATCGGAACAGCTGCCTCTGCACGACTTGCCGCATTTTCTGCTATTCCAGCGTAGTCTCCCGCCTTGCTGCTTGCATTGATAGCTTCTTGCGTCAATGCTTCAACAGTATCGCGGTCACCTATGATGTCGCCCTTGGCCCTTACCGCCTCATCTCTTGCTTCGCATGCGGTCTTTACGCATTCAAATACACCCATTACACACACTCCTGACACGTATTTTCATCGATGGCCGCCTGCAGGTCATCGACAAGTTTCAGTGAAAGCTTCACCGAACTGGCGCCTAGCGACGGCTCCTCTTTCATCTCCTCACCCATGACGGTGACGGTCCAGTCTTTCCAGATCCCGAAAAAGGGAAGGTTGATCGTAAAGGACTCCGTCCCGTAGTTGAGTTCCTTTACCCACCACTCCAGGAAACAGGCCTGGTCCACCTCGCTCTCAACGAATACTTCGATGCTCGCAACCGGGCTTTCCACAAGCGCCGTCTTTCCGCCGAGGTACTTCTTTTTCTTCGGTACCATATTCGACCGGCTCTTATCCAGGATGTAGACGAGGCTGCCAGGGAATACTCTCGGGAGTGCAGACGGGTCACATGCACATGCCATTAGACAACCTCCCTAAACTCGAAATCAACCGGCACAACCTTCTCCATATCACCATCTTTGACCTTCGATGCCATCGCGAGTTTTTTGATCCGGCAGATCATCCGTGTCGCATTAAAGCGGGTAATTCCGTCTGCCTGCTCATTGGCCTTCATATCCGAACCGTCGATGGCGGCGAGCGTATTCGTCAGCTTTTTACTGAGCAGGATCCACTTGTCGTATTCGAGCATGGTGATATCGAAGGAGCCCTTGTAGATGATGTATCGGTTCCCCCTGATATTGTCGATGTGCCCACTAATAGCACTTTGGACTTCGCGGTCGAAATTCTTTGTCTCATTCGAGAACTCCAGATTGGTAGGTGCCATCACTTCCACAGTGGCGAATAGCATGATATAGCCCACTTCCGTGTCGAGCCCTGCAGTATTCACCGTGATCTCAACCGTGCCGCCCTGGTCGATCCATGTACCAGCATATATGAAGTCGGTCGTCGGCTCGGGCTCTATGTTTGCATCGATAGTGTCGTTGACCGTTCTCCCGGCGATAGGAGTGCCAACTACGTTGCCGAGCGGATCCTTGAACACGACGTCAATCGAGGCACCGCGCAGCCGGCTGATGGCAACCCCCGAGAAACGTGCTGCTGCTTCGGCAACCCATGTCTGCGCCGAGGATCTAACGACCGAAGTGTATTGGCGGTCGTCGAAGGGGCTTTGCTCATCGGCCACCATCGTATAGGTGAACCCGATATCCGCAGGGCTTACCGCCTCATCGTACGTGAATGAATCTCCGACGAAGTACTCCGCGGATACAGCGACATTCGTCCGGGCGAACACGCCCTGCTCATTGACGATGACCGTGTTCGCTCCCCAATACCCAGGGTACGGTTTCGACGCGGAGGTCGTCGGCTCGAGCTCGACCGTATCTGCACCGATAGCAGAAAGGACCTCGACCTCCGTTATGATCTTATATACAGTCGGCACCTCGGTAAATACGCACTCGTAATACCACCCTGTCAGTGAGCTGGCATGGGGGAAAATCGTCACTGCATATGTCTCATATGCGTCCGTATAGTTGAAAGCAGGTAGACCATTGTTCCAATCAACAAAATCGGCTATCTTGACGTACCGGTGTGTCCATGCATCGTTCAGCATTTCCGTGTCAAATCCGTCATAATCCTGCGGGGCCTTCGGAACGTTGCCGAAAAAGTCACTCTTGACGCGGATCTTCCCTTCCTTATAGACGATGTCGCCGACGGCGTAGGTGTGCTGTGAATTGTAGGCGAGCGAGATAATGGCGGCACCGGATAGGTTCTGATAGACGCCGCCATCGTATTTCACCTCTGTATCCTTGGCGAAATCCTGTTTCACTGTGTTCTGCCAAAGCGGTGCCGCATCTTCTACGTTTGTGCTGACAAGGGAGGTGTCTACAGGCACATTAATGGTCATGATCCCACCGCCTGCTGCAGATCTTCAACGGTGTCTTTTAGCTCATTGATCGCCGTATTGGTCTTGCGGATCTCGTCCACGATGTTCTGACGGGTGGCATCTTCCGCCTGCTCTGCCAGCAGTTTCGCGTAGGCGGTGAATGCGGGCACCAGTTGCTCGTCAGTGGTTGCGGTTGCATACGTGGTCTGCAGTCTTTGGAAAGCGGCGTCCAGGGCCGTCTGGCCACCAACCAATGAGCCATTGTACGCGACGTTGTTCGCATAGGCCATTTTCTCGAGCAGGCTGAGTCCAAGCCACAGTTCATCCAGACGTGCGATCGCATTGTCTATATTATCGACAGAATCGGTGTATGCCTTTCCGACCATCTGGATGGAGTCGAGGTAATTCAGCGCCTGCTCCGTCGTATCAAAATAGGCTCCCGTCACATCCTCAAGCTGCTGGATCGCCTGGTCCTGCACATAGGCATCGTTGCTGATCAGCTGGGCCTGCAGGCTAGTCACACTGGTACCGAACGAGTCGAGCGTCGTAACGAGGTTGGTGAGATATTTGACGTATGACGCTTCCGTCAGCGGCGCTCCGATCAATGCCTCTACTTCATCCCGTGCAGCCTGCAGCTGCTGGACGTACAGCATGTCGTTCCCGGTCAGATCAATCAGGATCTGATTCAGGTCGGTGTTGATCGATCCAACTTCCTGGACCAGATTAAGCAGTGAGGTCGCGTAGGTGTCGTTAGCGGCCCGGACCATATCCACTGCATCTTTGTATTTTTCTGCGCTGATCGCTTCACCGATACCTTTGTCATAGTAGAGCCAGTCGAGCGCTTCGAGGACAGACATGCCACGATCTTCAATAGTCAGGACGGAGGTCAACTGGTTCACTCCAGGAAGGCTGGAAATTGCGATTGGAATGATCTTTTCGAGATCGGCGGCATACTGTTTCGATGCTTCTGCTGAGAGCTGCTGCCCTTTAATGCCGAGCGACCCGTACAGTCCTATCTGGGCATTGAGGAGGTTTGTCTGCTTCTCGAGCTCTTTCTCGATCTTTTCAAGCATGATCTCAGCGTAGGAACGTGTTTCCCCGCCGCCGCTTATCATCGATCCTACTGCCATGACACCAACGCCGGCAGCCAGGCCGAGAAGGTTCCCGGAACCGAACGCATTCCCCTCTGCGAGATTCGACATGCCAGCATTTAGCGATGCCTGGGCAAAAGAGTTTCCGAGCGAACTGGTAAAAGATTCCATGAGGTTCGTGAAGTTGAAGTCACCGTCGAGCCCGTTCTGGATCCCGGTCATCAGCGTCTGGGTAGCGACGTCCGTCCAGCCGTCGAACCAGCTGTTGCCGGCGGTAGCGTCGGCGATCTCCTTGTTAATGCTCTCGGACGCCTGTGCCAGAACGGTCGGGTCGTCGATGTCTTTGAGCAGCGCGGTCCACTTCTGGGCGATGTCGTAGATCTTGCGCTCGAAGCCGCCGGCCGATGCGAGCCAGATCTGGTCCATCAGTGCGGAAGTTCGTTTTGCCATCTCCTCCTGCTCGCGGAACCACTGTAACTGCAGCTCGCCTTCTGCGACGGCATCGTCGATCGCCTTTTGCTTCAGCTCTTCGCGGTATGCGAGCAGCGCCGCCTTCGCCTCCTCGATGGACTTCTGCTCCAGGCCGGAGTAGTACTTGTTGTTTGCCGCGATCTCTTTGGAGAAGGTTTCGGATGCATTGGGGTCGAACAGCTCTTCCGGTTTAACGACCAGCGACTCCTGCCCTTTCTGCTGCAGGCGCTCCAGTTTGCGTTCCGCTTCGTTCAGCGCTGCCATGAGCTGCTGCTTTTTCGCCTCCGCTCCGCCGGACGTCCCGAAAGCGGCTTCCCAGAAGTTTGACACCCCCGCCGTAATAGCATTGGTATGGTCGTTGCGCAGCTGCTCTTTGATACCGGAGATCTGCAGCTCAAGATCCTCGATGCTCTTTGCCTTGGCGACATCCTGGAGACGCTCCACTTCCAGCCGGCTGCTGCGGATCTCTTTGGCCAGCGAATTGAAGACACCCGCCAGCACTCC
>QKII01000170.1 GCA_003249625.1 Propionivibrio sp.
GGTCAGCGCCGTAGTCACGCCGGTGGCCGACATCACGAAATTGAGGAAACTCGCCGCCACAACGATCAGCATGATCATCGCCGTCGAGCGCATCGTTCCTTCCATCACCTCGCGCAGCATTGTCAGATTCAGCCGCTTGAAGACAGCGGCCAGGATCAAGGCGCCAAACACCCCGAGCGCCGCCGCTTCGGTAGGGGTCGCGAGCCCGGCATAAATCGAGCCGACGACCATGATGAAAATCCCCAAGGGCGGCAAGAGATGCTTGAGGCCTGAGATCCGTTCCCCCCAGGTAGCCGTGATGCGCTGCCCGCCCCATTCCGGCTTGACCAGGCAGGCGATGACGACTATTGCCATGAACAATACTGCCAGAGCGAACCCCGGGATGAAGCCGGCCAGATACAACTGCGGCACCGACGAATTGGTCAGCACCCCGTAGATCACGAGGTTGATCGACGGCGGCACGAGAATCCCGAGCGTACCGCCTGCCGCGATGCTGCCGAGGAACAACGGTTCGTTATAGCCGTAACGCTTGATCTGGGGAATGGCCACGGTACCGACGGTCGCTGCGGTAGCCACACTGGAGCCCGAGGTCGCGGCGAACAACGTCGATGCACCGATGTTGGCATGCATCAGTCCGCCGGGGAGCCAGGACAGCCACTGGCTCATCGATGCGTACATGCGCTCGGCAAATCCCGCGCGCAGAAGGATCTCGCCGAGCATGACGAACAGCGGAATCGCAACAAGGAGGAATTCATTGCTGGTGCTCCACGAGAGTTCCCCCAGCGCACGAGACAGTGGCAGCATCGAAAACAGCGGGTCGAGCAACAGGCCGAGCACGCCCAGCGCCGCGCCGACCGGAATGCTGACCCCGATCAACACGAGGAGAAGAATCAGCGTCGTTGCGATCATGCTCTTTCTCCCTTGACCAAACGCTCGCCCATCTCGGCCTCCTCCTGCGCCTCTTCTTCAGCGGAACGCACTCCGCACAGATCCTTGACCGTGGTGATGTCGCCGGTCACCAGTGCCACGGATGCACGCACCAGCATCAGCCCCAGGACCAGGCACATCCAGGCCAAACCGAGAAACCACAGCCCCTGCGGAATCCACAAGGGGGTCGCCAATGGCGTATTGGCGGCTGAGTTCTGTGCCCAAGACATATCGACGACAAACGAGGCGTAGTAGGTAAGGAACGCCATGAACACCCCCAGCGCGACCAACGACAACCAGTCGAGAATGGCCGACAGCCGAACTGGCAGATGCTGGTAGAGGGCATCCACCCGGACATTGCCGCGGTGAAGTACAACGAAGGCCAGGGACCAGGATGTGCTGATGGCGAAGGCATACCCCGACAATTCATCCGCACCGCCGGTGGTAAAGCCGAAGAACTTGCGAACGATCACGTCGAAGCAGATGAGGAGCACGCTGGCCAAGGTGATCGTGCCGCCAAACAACACGGCGGCAAGTGACAAGCGGTTGGCGTAATGAAGCAATCGCGCGAAAAGGTTGGGCGATTCAAGGGAGGTCATAGCGGGCCTCTGAAAGAATATGTTCTATGGACTACCGCCGCCGGCAGAACGCCGGCGGCGCGGGACATCACTACTTCTTGGCGGTCATCCCCACGACCTTGGCAATGGTCGTGTTGAAGTCTTTCACGCAGGCAGCCGAGCAACGGGCCGCCCACTTGGGCAGAACCTGCTCCTGCATGATTTTCTTCAAGAGTGCACGGTCGGCATCGCTCGGCGTCACCAGCACCATCTTGCCCTTGACCGGGAGCGTACAGGCGGCTGCGCCGGTATTGCAGTCATACCCTTGCTGAGTCTGCGCGGCAGCGGCGTCCCACATATTGGAAACCATCGCCTTGATGTTGGTCTGCAGGAAATCCTGCACCTTCGGATCGATCTTGTTCCAAGCCTTCTGGTTAACCCCGTGGATCTGCGAGTTCCAGTTGATCGGCAGCGCGTACAGGTGCGTCGCCACTTCGTACCACTTTGCCGAATAGCCGGACAGCGAGCCGGTAATGGCGCAATCGACGACCTTGTTCTGCATCGCAGGCACCACTTCGCCGAACGCCATCGTCACACTCGAACCACCCAGCGCCTCAATGAATTCTGCCTGTGTGCGGCTGCTGGTGCGAACCTTCTTGCCCTTGACGTCGCCCAACCCCTTGATTTCGGCGTTGCAGAACAGCACCTGTGCCGGGTAGGGCGAAATGCCGAGCACCTTGATGCCGCTGCCCGGGCCGTAGAATTTGCTGTAAACCGGCTCGAAGGCGTCGACGACCGCGCGGGCGCTCTTCGCATCGGCAGTCAGGCCGGCCAGATCGATCGCTTCATTGATTGGATTGTCACTGGCGAAATAGGACAGCGTGGCGGTGCCAAACTCGATTACCCCCTGCGACATCAAGCGAAGGATCTCCGGACCCTTCAGTCCCATCTCGTTGAAGCCCTTGATCTCGGCCGTCACCTGCCCGTTCGACAGATTCGATACAACGTTGGTCCAGAACGGTTTTTCGTAATCGTTATACGCCGTCAGGTTGCTCAGACCACCGACGACCTTCAAATGCGTCTTCGGTAACGTTTGTGCAGAGACAGAGGAAGCAAGAACAGCGGCCAGCGCGGCGGTTGCTAGCAAGTGTTTTTTCATGGCGATGGTTCCTTTCATGCGTGGAGGAAAAAGGGGATGCACGGAACCACCTCCGTTCCGTGAATCGAAAACCAATGCTGCGAAAAATGCGTAACCCCGTAACGGTTTATACGCTCAAAATCACAACACACGTCAAAAAAACACGGATCCGGCAACTCACGAAACCCGGTTTGGCTACATCTTCAGTCGAACACCCTCCCGTTCAGGAAAATGCGAAATCCCGATCGAGCAGATCGGTCACCAGCATCTTGCCGGGTGAATGCGTAATGCAGAACTCCGGTTTGGCTTCCATGATCACGGATTGCGGTGTTACACCGCAGGCCCAGAACACTGGCAATTCGTCCGGCTTCACTTCCACGGCATCGCCGAAGTCCGGTTTCTGCAGGTCGGCAATACCGATCAGCGACGGGTCGCCCAGATGCACCGGCGCACCATGCACCGCAGGCGTACGCGCCGTCACCTGTACCGCGCGAATCGCGTTGGCCGCGTTCATCGGACGCATCGACACAACCATCGGCCCGTGAAACATTCCCGCTGGCACGGTGGGAATATTGGTCCGGTACATGGCCACATTCCGCCCTTCGGCAATATGGCGCAAAGGGACACCCGCATCAATCAAGCCCTGCTCAAAGGAAAACGAGCAACCAATGACGAAGGCTACAAGATCATCGCGCCACAGTGACCTAATGTCCGTCACCTCTTCGACAAGTTCGCCGTGGCGCCAGACACGATAAGCAGGCACATCGGTACGGATGTCCAGATCCTCGCCAAGCGAAGGCAAACGAGGATCGCCGGGCTCCGAAACACCGAGCAGCGGACACGGCTTCGGATTGCGCTGGCAGAACCGAAGAAAATCGTTGGCCTGATCAGCAGGCAGGATCGCCAGATTGCCCTGCACGAAGTTCGGCGCGGTGCCGCTGGTATGCCCCGACCAACCCCCGGAGCGGATGATGCGACGGGCCTCGATGCCCGTGCTGGCCTGGAGAAAACCCACCCCGGCCGCGGTAGTGCAAATCGTCATGCTGAGACCTTTCAACGAACTCACGGGGAAAGTATGCGATGCGAACCACGGTCGAAACAAATTCATTTTTTCGCGACCGTCCCATCG
>QKII01000314.1 GCA_003249625.1 Propionivibrio sp.
CTGCCAGCGGCGATCGCGGCCGATCTGGGCGAGCGTCAGGGGCGTGCCGGGACTTGCTTCGGTGTGTGGAACTTCGTTGCCAAACTCAATCTGGCGCTGGCCGCCGGGGTAGCGCTGCCCTTGCTTGATCTGCTCGGCTACCGGCCGGGAGGCGATCAGGGGCTGACTTCACTCACCTTTGCCTACGCCTTGTTGCCGCTTGGTTTCAAGTTGCTCGCCGCCAGTCTGCTCTGGCGCTGGCGTGACTCTCTGGAGATACGATCATGAAACTGCTGACCACTGCCCTGTTTTCTCTCGGATTGACCGCCTGTGCCTCAACTAGCGTCGAACAATACAAGGCCGAGCAGCCCGTCCTCGATCTGAAGGCTTACCTGAACGGTACCCTGGACGCGTGGGGAATGTTCCAGGGGCGCTCCGGCGAGGTGAAAAAGCGTTTCCATGTAGTCATCGACGCCAGATGGGAAGGCGATACTGGCGTCCTCGACGAGCACTTCAAGTGGTCGGACGGCACGATTTCGCGTCGGGTGTGGACGCTGAAACGCCAGGCCGATGGTACTTACCGTGGCACGGCCGACGACGTGGTCGGCGAGGCGGTCGGCGAACTGGCCGGCAATGCCTTGCGCTGGCGCTATGTGCTGGCGCTGCCGGTCGACGGCAAGACCTACCATGTCAATTTCGACGACTGGATGTTTCTGATGGACGACAGGGTGATGCTTAATCGGTCCTACATGTCCAAATGGGGGTTCAATCTCGGCGAGGTGACGCTGACCTTTGTAAAGCGCTGACTCCGCCGGAAAGGACGCTGCGATGAATCCCAAAATCACCGATTGGAAAGGGCGTCGCCTCTGGCTGGTCGGTGCCTCGACCGGCATTGGTGCGGCGATGGCCAAAGAACTGGCCGGGCGCGGCGCCAAGCTGGCGCTGTCGGCACGCTCGGCCGACAAACTGCAAGCGCTCGGTATCGAAGGTGCCTTGATCTTGCCCTGCGATGCGACCGATGTGGCAAGCCTGGCCGCTGTACGTCAGTCGCTGTTGGCCTCTTGGGGCGGTATCGATCTGGTCGTCTATCTGGCCGGTGATTACGTGCCGATGCGAGTGCAGGATTTTGATTTGGCGCGCGCCGAGCAGGTTGTTGCGGTCAATTTCAACGGAGCGCTACGTTTGGCCGCAACGGTCCTGCATGACCTGCGGCCGGGCGGCGGTATCGCTTTCGTGGCCAGTGTCGCCGGCTATCGCGGATTGCCCAAAGCGCTGTGCTACGGGCCGGGCAAGGCGGCACTGATCCACTTTGCCGAATGCTTGCATCTCGATCTGGAAAGGCTTGGCATCGGTGTTTGGGTCATCAACCCCGGCTTCGTCCAGACGCAGCTGACCGCCAAGAACGATTTTTCCATGCCCGCGTTGCTGACGCCCGAGCAGGCAGCACGAGCCGCGGTTGAGGGCTTCACTGGTGGAAACTTTGAAATCCACTTCCCCAAGCGTTTCACGCGCGTCCTGAAAGTACTGTCGTTACTGCCTTACCGCTGGTATTTCCCGCTTATCCGCCGGCTAACCGGATTCTGACATGGAACAATCACGGAATCTTGATCGCCTGATCGCCTTCTTCCAGGAGTTGACGCCTGAGAGCATTGCTCGCTTTCCCGAGTTTTACAGTGCCGACGCCTATTTCAAGGACCCGTTCAACGAGGTCCACGGTGTCGACGCCATCCAGCGCATCTTTCGCCACATGTTCCAGCAGGTGGGGCAGCCGCGCTTCGTCATTTCCGAGCGAGTGGCCGACGCCAATGGCGTCTTCCTGGTCTGGACCTTCTGCTACAAAGTGCGGTTGTGGGGGAGGGGCGAGATGCAGGTGATGCGCGGCGTTTCGCACATCAAATTTGATGCGATCGGCAAGGTGATTTACCACCGTGATTACTGGGATGCGGCAGAGGAGTTATACATGAAGATCCCGTTTTTGGGATGGGTTATGAAATGTCTGAAACGATCATTCGCCAGCTAGGCAAGCGGGCGAAGGCCCGGAAGGTGCTGGAGGAGAAGGGCTTTCGAGCTGTATAGCTTCCGATCAAAAATTGCTCAACGAGCGAAGCGCATTGGGTGGCATCCGCGACCAAGCGCCCTTTGTCTGTTGGCATGCCTGGCTAATCCGGCAGTATGACCTTCCCGAGTTAACGACGGGTAACCGGCAGTAAGCTGACCGCCATTCGAACTATTCAAGCTTGGCCAACGCCTCCAATACATCATCCATGGGGCATGGCTTGGTCAGAACCGTCCATTTTTTGTGTTTGGAAAGCTCCTTTCCGTTTAGAAGCATATCCCCAGTCATTAGTATTCCCTTGATGGGCTTCTGCGTCCTTCGCTCGATTTCGTCGAGAAGCTCCAACCCGTTCATCTCTCCGGGTAAGCGAAAATCCGAAATATAGAAATCTGCCCTTGTAATATCTGGATTTGCCAGTGCGCTCTCGGCATCGGCGAATTCCATAACCCTCATTCCGCTCACCTGAAAAGCCAGTACCATCGCTGCACGTAATTCGGCGTTGTCTTCGATGAGCAGGAGGTTCTTTCCGTCGAAATAACCAGGATCTTTGGCAATCTGGCTGTGAAACCCCGCGCCTTTTTGCGTTTCATCGATGTAGCCCGCAAGCGGTAGCCACAGGCCGAAGACGGACCCTTTGCCTAGTTGCGATCGGCATTCGATTTCCGCACCGATGAGCTTTGCTTTTCGTGCCACAATCGACAAGCCGAGACCGAGTCCCTTGGACATTTCTCGCTCTGGGTTGGCTACCTGATAATATTCTTCGAAGATACGCTCTAAATGTTCTGGTGCGATACCAATACCGTTGTCCCAAACTTGCAGCAGAGCGCGATGACCAAGGCGGCGCAGTGCGACAAGAACCCGGCCCTTACCCGGATTGCAATACTTCAGCGCGTTGCCCAGCAGATTGCCTAGGATTCCTTTCAGCAGCACGAAATCGGTATAGAGCACTGGATCAACGTGCGGATAGAAATAGTCAAGATGCAGTCTTTGTGCGTTGAACTGCCCCGAAAACTCATTCTCGATCCAGATAAACAGTTCGCTAGCCCGCAAGGCGGAAAAGGTCGCGGCAAGACCTCCGGTATCCAGCTTGGATATATCCAGCAGGGTATTCAGCATGACGTTCAGTGTTTTGCTGCAATCCCTCAGGCGCACGACGAGATCTGACTGCTTCGGATTCAATGACGCTTTCGACAGGGTATATAGATACAGCTCGATAGCTGCCATCGGCTGGCGCAGGTCGTGACTGGCGGCAGCGAGAAATTTGGTTTTCGAGTTATTGGCGGCTTCCGCGTGCTTTTTTGCCTGAAGCAAATCATCTTGGGCTGCGATGCGCTCGGCGAGCGCCTGCTCCAGTTCTGCCTGTACCTGTTTGATCTCAGTGATGTCGGTGCCGGTAGTGATGAAATGATCGCCGCAAGGAATGCAGGTCATTCGCAGATACCGGTTTCCCCAATGGGAATAAAAATCCGATGAGTACGGCACACCTTGACGGAAGACCCGCTGCACAACAGGGAGGAAACGTTCTATCGCACCCGGAAAGATCTCATCGGCGGTCTGGCCAATGACCTCCTCTCCCGTCTTGCCCCATCGCCTGAGGCCGGCAGGATTGATGTCCTCCAACCTAAAATCCACGATGTTCCCAGCATCGTCGCGTAACAACGCCCAGTAGTGAACCTCTTCGGTGATATTCTCGAAAAGGTATCGGTATCTCTCTTCGCTTTCGTACAATGCCCGCCGAGCCTGCTCGGACTCAATCAGCGCGTGCTCCGCGAAGCTTCTCGCCTTGATAAGTTCCTCGTTCTGCGTTTCGAGTTCGACTTGGTACACCCGCAACTCATGCACGAGGCGCTGCAAATCACTTACCGCATCCCGCGCTTCACCCGCCCCTTTGAGCAGACGCTGTTCTGCGCGCTGGTGGAGTTTTCTTTTTTCTCCCATGACCTGTGCCTCATGTTTCCTGAGATAGCTGTTTAAGGCGCTCCTCCATCTGTTTGGCCTCGGTAATATCGATAAATGTGATCACCACGCCATCGATCACGTTTTCCAGCGTGCGATAGGGCATGATGCGCGCTCTGTACCAGCGTCCGTCTCGCGCAGACACTTTCTTTTCCCGGAATACGAGCGTACGCAACACCTCGTGCGCGTCCTCTCTGAGCTCAGGGTAGTCAAGTACCGTAACGATGTCTAACAGTGGGCGGCCAATGTCGCTCGGAATCAACTTGAACAGCTGGGTAGCGTGCGCCGTAAAACGGCGTAGACGCATCTGATTATCAAGGAATACCGTGGCGATCTCGGTGCTGTTGAGCAGGTTGGTCATGTCGTTTCGCACCCCACTGAGCTCATCCACTTTGGATTGCAGCTCAGCGTTTACCGTCTGTAGCTCCTCGTTGAGTGACTGTAGTTCTTCCTTCGAGGTGGTCAGCTCCTCATTGGTCGATTGCAGCTCCTCGTTGGTAGATTGCAATTCCTCGTTGGCCGACTTGTATTCCTCGATGGTGGTCTGCATTTCCTCGTGCGCCACTCGCAGCGCCTCTCGAGTCTGGCTTAGTTCCTGCTCCAGGGCGGCACCGGCGGTGTGGCGCTTTCCCTTGTTGCGGGGTGTCGCGGGAACATCATAGAAAATAATCAGGGCACGGCCACGCAGCGCATCGGGGGCGGCGATACCCTGCACCACCACATCTACCGTCTGGGTTCCTCCGTTGGTACCTACCTGTAGCCCGTTGAGGCGAACAGGCTGTGTCTGGCGCAGGGCATTACGAATCACCCCGGTCAGTGCTTCCCGCAGCCCGGGACGGGCCATGGCGTGAATGTTGATGTTGATCTTGCCGGCAGCCGGCTCCAGGTACTTGCCGGTACGGCCGCTGATGTAGAGGATGTCACCATCACCATTGACCAGTACGGCGGGTGGGGCAAAGTTCTGCTGGATCAGTTGATCAGTGAGATATTCCAGGCTGTCACGCGGCGGAGAGATTGCCTCATTGCCTGCAACAGCACTGGGGGCGTTGGGGTAGGCAGCAGGGAATTCCAGTCGCGCTGGCGCCAGTTTCTGCTCTAAACGGCGAAAGATACGCTGCTTGCCATCGAACGGCTCGAACAAATCTGTAAAGCTTCCGACTGTTTCGGCGCTGCCGAGTACCAGGAGGCCATCGCGGTTCAGCGCGTAGTGGAACAGGGGCAGCAGCTTCTTTTGCAGGACTGGACCAAAATAGATCAGCAAATTCCGGCAAAAGAGGAAGTCCAGTTTGGTGAAAGGGGGATCGGAAATGATGTTCTGCGGCGCGAAAACAACCATGTCGCGGATGTCTTTGCCGATACGCCAGCCGCCTTCGTCGGCAACAAAGAAGCGAGAAAGGCGCTCCGGCGTTACGTCAGCGGCAATGTTGTCGGGATAGTAACCGCGTCGCGCCTTGTCGATGGCGTCGGCGTCGAGGTCGGTGGCGTAGATCTGTAAGGTAAAACGTCCTTCCGGCTTGAATTTCTCAAGTGCTTCGCGGAACACAATGGCGAGGGAATAAGCCTCCTCTCCACTTGAGCAGGCCGGCACCCAAGCGCGCAGGCCCGCGCCGCTGACGTAGCGCGCGAAAATCGCTGGCAGGGTCTCGTCGCGCAGGGTCTCCCATATTGCCGGGTCGCGGAAGAAATTGGTTACCCCGATCAACAACTCCTTGAACAACAGATCCAGTTCCTGGGGATTCTCGCGCAGGTACTTGGTATAGGCGGCGATACCGTGTAATTGATGCAGGGTGGTGCGGCGCTCGATACGACGATACAGGGTGCTGGTCTTGTAGTCGGAAAAATCGGCGCCGCAGCGGTCGCGCAACAGAACGGCGATTTTTTCCAGGGCGGACAGTGCCGCCGGCGCCACCGGTTCCGAACCCGCAAGACGATGCGGCGGAAGCTTGGTAAACGCCGCGATCTGACTCGGCAATTCGCCGGCACGGGCGACAACATCCGCCAGCCCGGCGTCGATGGCACTTCTGGGCATGCCGCCCGCCTTAGCATCAGCCGGGTCCTGCACCAGAACGAAGCCGCCCTTTTCTTTGATGGCGCGTAGGCCCAGCACGCCATCCGAGCCCATTCCGGAGAGGATGACTCCAATAGCCCGTTCCTGCCGATCCTCAGCCAGCGTGCGGAAAAAGAAGTCCACCGGCAGGCGCAGGCCGATGGGTGGCGATGGGTCCAACAGATGCAGCGTGTCATGCAGCAATGACAGTTCCTTGTTAGGCGGGATGACGTAAACATTTCCCGGCTGGACCTTCATGCGGTTCTTGGCCTCCTTTACCGGAAGCCCGGAACCGCGTGCAATCAATTCGGGCAGCGTACTGGAGTGGCGCGGGTCGAGGTGCTGCACCACCACGAAGGCCATGCCGCAGTCGG
Source organism: Propionivibrio sp. (assembly GCA_003249625.1). The sequence continues at coordinate 6,413 of QKII01000314.1, forward strand.
GCAACACACTATGGAAAAATGCTTCCAGGGCTTCCAAGCCCCCAGCCGAACAACCGATACCGACTATGGGGAACGAGACCCCCTTGAACTGGGATGGCTCTGGCCCAGGCGTGGATTTCTTGCTGGACGTCCTGTTTTTCGCGGTGGCTGAGAGAGCACGGATAGGCTTGGCCATAATCTGATGGGGAAGATGAGGGGGCAAGTAACGGGAACCAATACTAGCAAAATAGCATTCCATCGCCCCAGCTTTAATGGACGCTTACAACCGTCGCATGGTCGCATCGCATCCGCAGGAGTGATAGGCCGGTACAAACGACCGAAATGTCGCAAAAATCAGCCCGCCGAGCACTAAAGTACGTTCCCGGGAGTGGAGTCTCGCGCTTGATCGAATGCAAGTCCGAGAGGCTGCCTGGTCGGGGCACGGGCGGCGTGCAGACCCGACGGTGCCTCACTCGGCTGAAATCCATTCCTTTGCTTCCCGCGCCTGACTTGTTCCGAATACTCGAATGTCGCCCGGCACGAGAAAATGGAACAGATTCATCGCCATCCTTATCCAGTGCTCATCGGTGACGACAGCCACACGCTCCCAACGTGAGAGATATTTGAGCCCCACCGACAAATCCTCCCACATCGCGCCGGCATCCATGCCCTCAAATGCCAAACCGAGATCGTAATAACAGCGAATTTTGTCGTGGTGCTCAAGCGCTTTCTTTACTTTGGGGATCAAATCGTCGTCGTAGTCCTTCTTGGTGACGCGCCCCTGGGCTGCAAAAGCAACCACGCCTTCCGGAAAACCTTCGAGGATTTTGATCATGACGATTCCTCAGAAAAGAACACAGATAGCTCTCTGCATTGCCGTGGCGGCAACACATCTCCCAATCGACAAGAGCATTTCGTGAGGCACAGGAACTACTTTCTGCCAGCCTATCCCGCTTCTCATACGATTCACCGTAGCGGCAGAACGAGGAACAGGTTTGCGTCCTGACGCCTTATCAACAGCAGTGCTTGCTCCCGATCCAGAGCAAGGGCCCTTTCCACTTCATCGACTCTGGTTACAGCCTGACGATTCACTTCGATGATGACGTCGCCGACTTGCACCCCCGCCATACCCGCGGGGCTGCCGTTAGAAACGTTGGCAACCAGCACCCCCTTCTCTCCTTCCATTCCAGACTGCCTCGCCAGATCCGGGGTGAGCGTCTCAAGCTCAAGTCCGAGTTTGGCCAATTGATGGAGCGCCTCTTTAGAAAGCCATGCAGCACGCTGCGGTTCGGGCAATTGCTCTTTGCCGACCGTGATCCTTAAGCCAAGGTTTTTTCCATTCCGGATGACTACCATTTCCGTTTGAGTCCCTGGTGGTGTTACCGAGACCAAATTGCGAAGTTCGCTACTGCTCGAAACCTCCTTGGCATCGAACCGTATGATGACATCTCCTGCCTTCAAGCCGCCCTTGTCGGCCGGCGAATTCTTATTGACCTTGGAGACGAGTACCCCCTTGACGTCAGGTAGGTGAAGACTCTTCGCCAAATCCGCCGTGACATCCTGTATTCCGATGCCGAGTACGCCACGAGCGATCTTCTCACCCTTGATCAAGGTCGGCAGCATGGTCTTGATCATGTTCGATGGAATAGCAAAGCCGACGCCCGCCGATTGCCCGTGCCCGCCCCCTCCGGTGGCAATCGCGCTGTTCATGCCGATGACTTCACCGCGCATGTTGACCAGCGGGCCACCAGAATTACCCGGATTGATCGGTGCATCGGTCTGCAAAAAATCTTCTAACGCAGCGATTCCAACATCGGAGCGCCCCTTGGCACTGATGATGCCGTTAGTGACTGTCTGGGTTAGCCCGAACGGAGCCCCTACTGCAATAACGAGATTTCCGACCCTGAGCGCGTCTGAGTCACCCAATTGAACCGTAGGCAAACTATCCTTTTTTTTGTCATCGATTTTGATGATGGCCACATCGGACTTGGGATCGGTGCCGATGATCGTTGCAGTGAAGCTCCGCTTGTCGGCAAGCTGTACCTTGATTTTGTCGACTTCGGCTACCACGTGGTAATTGGTCAGGATATGTCCCTCACCGTCGAGGATCATGCCAGATCCCATGCCGCGCCGCGGAACCCGGTATTCTTTCGGAGAACGATTCGCTTGTGACTGTGGAAGCGGTTGCCCAAAGAATTTATCTAAAAGATCGTCGCCAAAAGGAAACGGAAAGACGGGGGTCTGCATCTTTACCATCTTTTCGGAATAAACGCTGACAACTGCTGGCCTGACATGCTCTGCAACTGCGGCGAACGCATTGCCCAGTTGTTCTGCCGGCACAACAACCGCATCCGTGATCGGCCCCGGTGACGAAGCGATCGCAATAGATGAAACGCTGGCTGCGATCGCCATGAGAGTCGATGCCACGACAAGACGTTCGATGCCGCGGATGCTGGCGGCGATGATCTTCTGATGGGGAACTATTGCACGTACGTATTTCATTTTTTGCCCCCAACCGACGGGTAATTGTTACGGAATTAAAGGGGAGACATTGCTTGGACCAAGCTCTATCACCGTGACAAGGGAGCGATGCGCACTTCTTGAAGGTATCGGAAACGAGCTGAATCAGCCGCTCCTGATCCCGCAGGAGGTTTTGTTCTGGAGGCAGGCGCGCAACGATTGAAATAAGCCAAGGCAAAGCGGCAGGCAGCAGACGCCGAAGGGGCCACACACCCCAAGATGAAGCTTAAAAGTACCAATTTCAGCTGTCTTGAGCTATTCGGTTGAGCGCTTATGTGGAGCCACTTATGGCACGAGCTTCGGTATCTCAGCCTCCTGCACATATCCCTTGCGTTGTATCTTGTCTTGATGTGTCGCCTAAGTGCTGACCCCTAAGTGTCAGAACGACTTGTGTCTTTTCTCTTCGAAATCGATTATCGGCACGAGTTTTCAAGCGGTGGAAAGCGCTCTTAATTTTCGGGATGAAAGAGGCGACCATGCTCACCATTAGTGACGAACAACTGACTAACCGTCAGGAATGGGATTCAAGGCTGATGCAGGGCCAATGTTCTCTCGGTGATTGCCTCCTCGCGTGCATGGCTTTGGGTGTTCCCGCAAGTGACTATTTGCGGCAATGCCTGGAAGAGGCGCTTGTCGACACTACCGATGGTCGATCAGACCTTTACGCGGCGCTCTATAGAGATGCTTGGAAACCCAAGGCGGACGCAGACGAGTCAGGAACGTGGTTTTCCCACGTCAGGTTCATTGTCGACTGCGAAACTTACAAGGGAAAATCAAAGGCCGATCCAACCCGCTACGCGGAGACGGCCTTCCATGCAGCGGCGGCAATCCTGAACAAATCCCCGCTCGAAATTTTTAACACCTACTACCGTAAAAAAAGCGGCCTGAGGGTTACGGTCCCCGATAACCGACCGGATTAGCGCTTCGGCGTGACCCGCTAGGTGCTTCCACCTAAGTGTGTGGACGAATTGTGCCGGACAGTTCAACAGTCGATCATTTCCACTGCCATCAAGAGGAGATGAGGATGAAAGATTCAACCCACACCGCTCATAAGAAAATCACCGCCTCGAGCAAGCGCCTGGCAACAGCACCGCAGTCGCAGTCCTCACTGAGTGTTGACGCATTGCAGCACATCTCCATGGCTGCCTATTACAAGGCAGAGCAGCGAGGTTTCGTTGCAGGGCGGGAATTGGATGACTGGGTCGAAGCAGAGGCTGAATACAAGAGCGGCACGGTGGCGCTATAGCCGTCCTTCCACGCAGCCAGTCTTTCAAGAACGACTGTCAGACATTCTGAGTGATCGCGGGCAGTGATTGCTCAGGGAGTTTATTGAGAACAGGAGCAGCTACCGATGGCCGTGAGTGTCCCGATTAATTTCCTCAGTGAACCGACGCCTGCTGATTTCTTAGCACCGGTCTCCGTAGACGGTGGGGCTGTCCGGCGATTGTTAGGAAAACCAGAGAGTCTGCCTCAAGTGAAGATCGACATCTCAGAGGACGATTCGGCGTATTCGATCCGAGTCGAGATCCCGGATGCGGAGCAAATGGAAATCAAGGCGTCCATCGAGGGTAACGTGGTGTTGGTCAGCGCAAGAATTCGTAGAGAAAAGAAGGAAGAGGACGGCGGAGTCGTGATTAGTTGCGCGCGGTATTTCGTCAACGTTGCGCGGCGCTTTGCTTTATCCCAGCCGTTCAACAGGGGCAAAGCCTACGCCAAGGATGAGGCAGGCAGCTGGGTTTTGACCTTGCCCAAGCGCCTGGCCGGGAATTTGCGGTGATGTAATTGGCGGGTTTGCCTTAGAGCTGGTAGCAAACGGGGATCGCTGGCGAATACCGCTTGTTTCGTTTTCGGTAAGAAGTATTTTGTTCGGGTGCTCTCGGATTTTCGACGTCCGCGCGATTTCCCTAAAAGGAGGGCAGCATGAAACAGAGTGTATTTCCGCTTGTGCTGGCGATTTTCTTTGGCGTTCAACCGCTGACGGCGCTTGGCGCAGACCCGCTTCCTGCCAAGGTGCTTTATCTATCAGGTGGAATCGGTGAGGAAGAGCTCAAGCATGTCCTCGAAATGCGGGACGATTTCAATTTGCGGTTATTGTTTTGCGAGGTGAAGGGAGCCTACATTGCGGGTGTCAATGTTCTCGTCACTGACGACAAGGATAGAGTCGTTCTTGCCGTAGACGATGCGGGCCCCTATCTCTTCGCAGAATTGCCCCCGGGGCAATACCGGGTTAAAGCAACCTATGCAGGCCACGTCAAAGAACAGCGGCTACATCTCCCGAGTAATGCGGCCCGGGAAGGAGTTTTCCGCTGGTAGATTGGTTTTCTACGGGCAGGGCGCTGCGGAAAACTTCTTCACGAGAGGGAAACGAACTCTCCATGTTCGAGAATGCCAAGTCGCTCGGCGAATTCGTCAAGGTCGTCAGCTCCCTCCAGGTAATGCTTGCAGGAGTCAACCAGGTAGTACCTTCCCAGTGACGCGCGTAACGGCGAGCTACTCCGGGTTTTTCGCAAAAACTGCCCTTTGGATTGCAACACCCTGTTGATCCGCGCTATCGCCGCGTGCTCGCTCACTGCATGAGCCGTTACGCCCTCGGTTATCAGGGGTTTTACGTTAATACTCGGCATCATTTCCCTCCTCCAGTGATTGATTGTGGCAAATACCTACGAGAAGGATCCGCTTCTTTGCCTTCAGGCACCATTCGTCCAGCCACCTAGGTGGTGGCACTTAGGCTGTCCTGCAACGATAAAATGAGGTATCAGGGGCGGGGTAGGAATTCAGGTTTCCTGCTGATTTCTGAGCCCCATTTCTCCCACCAGCTCGGCCAGCTCAAGCATGTTCGATTTGCCGGTTTTAAGGAGAATGTGCGATCGATGAATCTCTACCGTACGGTAGCTGATGCCTAATTCGTTGGCGATGTCTTTGTTGCTTTTCCCGGTGAGGGCGAGAAGAAGAATTTCCAGTTCGCGAGGCGACAACCCGGAGACGCACTTACCGTGGGCCGCTAATTTCTTTCTTTCCGTTTCAAGGTCACTGGAACGCTGCAAGGCGCTCTCAACACACGCAATTAGCTCGTCGGCTTGGACCGGTTTGGTCAAGAAATTCTCCGCGCCAGCCTTCATCGACCGTACCGACATCGGGATGGTGCCATGAGCCGTCAGAAAAATCGTCCGCAGTTTTGTGCCCCTTTTTTGCAATTCCTCGTAGAGTTCCTCACCGCTCATCTGAGGCATCTTCACGTCAAGAATCAGGCATCCCGACCAGTCAGGATCGTAGTGTTCGAGGAATTCTTCCGCACTCGAAAAACAAAGCGGCTCATAGCCCTCCGTGCTGAGCAGCAGAGCGATACTTTCCCGTACCGCCAGGTCATCATCGATAATAAAAACACCTGATGTATTCATGGCGCAAACGGCAGCGTGAAATGAACGGTAGCTCCCGCCCCTGAGGACGATTCAACGCACCATTGTTCCCTCTGGGATTCAATGATGGACCGGCTGACGGACAGACCAATACCGAGACCGATTTCCTTGGTGGTGAAGAACGGCTCGAAAATATCGGCTTGAACAGCTTCGGGAATCCCTCGCACGTTATTTCTTTCGGATACGAGATCAAGAAAGCCGACGAGAAAGTCGACGATAAGTATGTACGCCGTTTTGAGATGCAAAGGGCGTGGGCGCACAAGAAGAAGAGAACCAGATTCTTGAGAGATGTCCGGCATGTCGGGTTGTAAGTTCAACCAGCATCTCCCTTTTTAAACTTTTGGATTATTTTGCACTCTGTCTATAACGTTTGGCATAGGTGTATCCACGTATGCTGGCGACGCCAAAAGGCGTTGCAGGTCGTCAAGCGTAGCTAACCATCAAATAACTTTAGTTGCCTCGGTCACTAGTCTCTACTACATCTTCAAATCGAACGACAGGTTGAATCGCCCCGGGAATTGAGGAGGCTCCATAACCTGAGAGAATGGAGCCATGAGCAAGACGAACAAGTATTCCCGGGAAGTCAGAGAGCGTGCCGTACGGCTGGTGCAGGAGGCGCGCAAGGATTACCCCTCGCTGTGGTCGGCGGTCGAATCGATTGCACCAAAGATCGGCTGCGCAGCGGTCACGCTGCATGAGTGGGTCAAGAAACACGAAATTGAAGCTGGTGTACGGGACGGCGTCCCTCAGGCTGAACGAGAGAGGATCAAAGCGCTGGAACGCGAGGTCAAGGAACTGCGCCAGGCCAACGAGATACTTCGCCTGGCGAGCGCGTTTTTCGCGCAGGCGGAGCTCGACCGCCTCAAGAAGAAGTGAGATTGTTCATCGACCAGCAGCGTGAGCGTTTCGGGGTCGAGCCGATCTGCAAGTTGTTGCAGGTTGCCCCGTCCTGCTACTGGCGCCATGCTTCGCGCCAAAGAGATCCATCGTTACGCAGTGCACGGGCTCGGCGGGACGACTTCCTGATGCCGCAGATCCAGCCATGGGGCGGGAAAGTTTCAAGTACAGGGGGGTGAGGCAGGTCGCTTCTCTGCCCTCCGAGCAATAAAGCAGAGTCGTGTGAGTGGCTAATATAGGGCGGATAGCTGCCTGATGTTCCCAAAAGGCGTAGGACAGGTTTGGGTCGGCTCGCGACTGACACGCCCCTGGTTTCATCGCCGGAAAGCAGTCGTTGAAGGTTCGCGTCTCGGAAGTTGCCGTTCGCCAGCGAATCGATTCGATCCAGAAGGGTCATTCATCACCATGATGTTCCTGCGACAGGTTGCAGATCCGAGCTGCCGCATAACGAGTCTGCTCACTGGCAGCCCGTCTGTTTTTGCGATCATTGACTCACTCCTGACATCATGAAAGCAATAATCTCGGCTGCGGACTTACATACGTCCGTAGTCAAAATTATCGGTACTTACATCCTTAACGTTTCCACCACCATCCTTAGTGCGGCAGATACATTGCGATGCGGATAATACAAGTGGAGCCCGGCAAAGCGGTGACTGTACGGCTTCAGTACGCGGATAAGACTCCCTTGCTCTATTTCTTC
>QKII01000227.1 GCA_003249625.1 Propionivibrio sp.
GAGGTCGAGGCGGTCGTGCTGGCCATCGATACCGAGAAGGAGCGCATCTCGCTGGGTATCAAGCAGCTCGACGGCGACCCCTACACCAGCTTCATCGCCACCCATGAGAAGAACGCCATCGTCAAGGGCACCGTCAAGTCGGTTGATGCCCGTGGTGCCGTGGTTACCCTTGAAGGCGACATGGACGGCTACTTGCGTGCCTCCGAGGCATCACGCGATCGTATCGACGACCTGACCAAGGTGTACAAGGAAGGCGACGAAATCGAGGCGATGATCATCAACATCGACCGCAAGACCCGTTCGATCAACCTGTCGATCAAGGCCAAGGATCAGGCTGAGCAGCACGAAGCGATGCAGAAGTTTGCCGCGGAAAGCAATGCCAGCTCGGGTACGACGAACCTTGGCGCCCTGCTGAAGGCCAAGCTGAACAGCCAGCAGTAAGGGTAGCGCATGACCAAGTCAGATCTGATCGCGCGGCTGGCCGAGCGTTTTCCGCAGCTGGTCGCGAAAGATGCCGACTTTGCGGTCAAGATGATTCTCGATGCGTTGTCCGAGGCCTTGGTCAAGGGCGATCGCATCGAGATCCGGGGATTCGGCAGTTTCTCGCTGAATTACCGGCCGCCTCGCGTCGGACGCAACCCGAAATCGGGCGACAAGGTCAGCGTTCCCGAAAAATGGGTTCCGCACTTCAAGGCAGGAAAGGAGTTGCGGGAGCGGGTCGACAAGGCCGAAATGTTGTCTGAATGACGGGTTTGTCTAGCTAGATAGTAGATAGCAGGGGCGGCAACGGCGTTGCCGCCCTTTTCTTTAAGGGGGCCGTGACGATGCGTGTGGTGTTGTGGTGCTGTCGGATTTTCATTTTTCTGTTCCTTTTGGCGTTTGCGCTGAAGAACACGGCTCCGGTCAATGTCAGTTTTTTCTTCGATACCTCGTGGCAGGCGCCCTTGATCATCGTCGTGCTGGCCTTTTTTGCTGCGGGCGTGGCGTTGGGTGTGCTGGCGTTGTTGGGAAAAATTTTCGGGTTGCGGCGGGAGATTGCTCGTTTGAAGCGAATTGCTAGTGTCTCGGAGCGTGAGGAAGAGCCGTCGCTTCCCGTGACGCCGCCGTTCCTTTGACGGATTCGTTCACCGATATCTCGATGAAGTGTCGTGGTTTGAATCGTGGTTGAAATGGGAAACAAGAGAAAATGATCGAACTCGAATATTGGCATCTCCTGTTCCTTCCGCTTTTTTTCGTTCTGGGCTGGGCGGCTGCACGTATTGATATTCGCCATCTGGTCAAAGAGTCGCGTGCTTTGCCCAGGTCCTATTTTCGAGGACTTAATTTTCTGCTCAACGAACAGCCAGATCGGGCGATCGAGTCGTTCGTGGAAGCGGTCCGTGTCGACCCCGAAACAGTCGAACTGCATTTCGCGTTGGGTAGTCTGTTCCGCCGCCGAGGCGAAACCGAGCGGGCAATTCGCATGCATCAGAGCCTGATCGACCGTGAAGACCTGCCACAGGATTTAAAACTGCAGGCCTTGTCGGAATTGGGGCAGGATTATCTGAAGGCCGGACTGCTCGACCGCGCCGAAGAAATCTTCGACAAGTTGCGTGAATCTCCTCGTGCCGAGGATGCCAAGCGCAACCTGTTGGAAATCTACCAGCTCGAAAGGGACTGGGAGAAGGCGATCGCCATCGCCGCTGAATTGCCGGATTTCGCTTCGCAGAAGGAAGTCGCTGAGTACTATTGCGAATTGGCAGCAGCCGAGATGATTCGCTCGCGCCCAGATGTCGCAGCCGAACACCTGAAGTCTGCGCTCGATCGTAACCGCAAATGCGTGCGCGCCAGCCTCCTGCAGGGCGACATTGCTGTCCAGCAGGAGCGTCAGCAGGATGCGATCGTCTGCTGGCAGCGCATAGAGCAGCAGGATCCGACGTATCTGGCGCTTGTGGCGAAGCGTCTGTTGGAGGCTTTCCGCAAACTTGAGCGGCGTGACGAGGGCTTGATGCTATTGCGCGGGTATCTTGAACGCTACCCTTCGCTGGATCTGCTCGATGTTGTCTTCCAGCTTGTGCTCGAATGCGAGGGCGCGGAAGCTGCCTACGGGCTGGTGCGCGATGAACTTCGCCGCAACCCGACCTTGCTCGGTTTTGACAAGCTGATCGAGGCGCGCTCTTTGATTTCTCCGCCGGAATCCCGTGCCGATCTTGATTTGGCGAAAGGGATTGTGCAAGGTTATACCCGCCGCCTGGCGCGTTACCGATGCGATAATTGCGGTTTCAAGGCGCGGCAGTTCTACTGGCGTTGCCCGGCGTGCGGCGGTTGGGAAACCTATTCGCCGAAACGCACAGAAGAATTCGATCTGACCCCATAGGATTTGCCGCATGGTTCTGCCCGATCTTTCCGCTGTACGTCTGCTGATCGTCGGTGACGTGATGCTGGACCGCTACTGGTTCGGTGACGTTTCCCGCATTTCTCCCGAGGCGCCTGTGCCGGTTGTACGGGTCGAGCGCTGTGAGGAACGGCCGGGAGGGGCGGCCAACGTGGCGCGTAATGCCGCTGCCCTTGGCGCCCAAGTTTCGTTACTGTCTCTGGTCGGCCGGGATGAAGCCGGAGAAAGTTTGGCGCGACTGGTGCGCGATGGAGGAATAGAGGCCAGTCTGCATGTCGACGACGCAGTGTCGACGACCGTCAAGCTGCGCGTCATCGGACGGCAGCAGCAGCTATTACGCATCGACTTCGAGAATCGACCGTCTCATGAAATTCTGCGCGCGAAGCTTGCGGAGTTCTCGCAACGCCTTGCCGATTGCGATGCCGTGGTTTTTTCAGACTATGGCAAAGGCGGGCTGACGCACATCAGCGAAATGATCAGGTTGGCCCGCGGCGCCGGAAAAGTCATCCTGATCGACCCCAAGGGCGATGATTATTCTGCCTACGCCGGAGCGACGGTGGTAACGCCGAATCGTTCCGAAATGCGCGACGTAGCCGGGCGGTGGAAGGACGAGGCCGATCTGGAGCGCAAAGCAACCGAATTGCGTGATCAGCTGAAACTTGAGGCGCTCCTGGTGACCCGCAGCGAGGAGGGTATGTCGCTGTTTCTCGCCGACCGGGCGATTCACGAGAAGGCCGTGGCTCGCGAAGTGTTCGACGTGTCCGGCGCCGGCGATACGGTCATCGCTACACTGGGGGTGATGCTCGCGAGCGGCGCCGAATGGCAGCAAGCGATCCATGTAGCGAACGTCGCAGCCGGAATTGTTGTCGGAAAACTGGGAACCGCCGTCGTCACCCGCGACGAACTGGCGGCAGGTTTGAATTAAGGAGTTCTCATGTACACCATCGTTACCGGCGCTGCCGGTTTTATCGGATCGAATGTCGTCAAGGCGCTGAACGAGCGGGGCGTGACGAAGATCATTGCGGTCGACAATCTGGCACGGGCCGAGAAATTCAAGAATCTCGTCGATTGTGACATCGCCGATTATCTCGACAAGGAAGGCTTCATCGAACGCCTGTTAGCCGGCCATTTTGATGGCAAGGTCGATGCTGTACTGCATCAGGGAGCCTGCTCCGACACCATGGAGCAGGACGGCCATTACATGATGGAGAACAACTTCCGTTACTCCCTGGCCCTGCTCGACTGGTGCCAGGAGCAAAAGATCCAGTTTCTCTACGCGTCCAGCGCAGCGACTTATGGCGGCAGTAACGAGTTCCGCGAGGAGCGTGCCTGCGAGGGGCCGCTCAATGTGTATGGCTACTCCAAGTT
>QKII01000421.1 GCA_003249625.1 Propionivibrio sp.
CTCGCGTCCTGACGGCGCTGCTACTGCGCCATTCGTACTTCACAAAGCCATTGTCCCAATAGACGAGGATTGCGCGCTGCTTGGTGAACTTGATGAAGCGGATGCACAACGCTTCGAATGAAACTTGGAACCGCTGGGCGATGGCGCTGAGGACATGTAGATCGATGCGCTGGTTCGATATCCAATCACGCAGCTGGTCACCTGGCATCAGCAGGTTGCCAGCGAACTCGTCTGCTTCACGCTCAATCTGGCGAAGGCCATCGATGCCGGTGTGAACGCTCTGGCTGTCGCAGTTGAAACTTGGTTGTTGACTGCGATGCAAGATGAAGTGACCCAACTCGTGGGCAATGGTAAAGCGTTGCCGCTCACGTCGAGCCTTGCCGTTGTAGGCGATACCCCAAACCGCGTGGTCATCTGGATCGCGCGCCAGCATTCCTTCGAACGTGTCGCCGTGAATTTCCACCGGCGGCCTGATTTCCCGGACGCCTTCGCCATAGGGCGTGTCCGGCAGCATCTGCCGGACGATTTCCAAATCGATGGCGTCAGGCATGCCCTCGCTGTACCACGCCCGCAACCACTTGATGACATGGCTGGAAGCAATGGAACCCGTCAGGGCCTGCGCTACGCTCAATCCTCAGTCCCCGCTTTTGCGTGAAAACATCATCTTGAGAACGTCCTGGTAGTGCCTCTTCTCTTCCTCTGTCATCCCGGCGTACTCGCGAAAGAAGGCAACGTCCTCGGGGCTGGCTTCGGGTGCTTGCTGCATGGGTGTGCCCATCACATCCTCCATCGTCACGCCGAGTACCTGAGCGATCTTCTGAATCCGCTCGGCAGTGGGGCGCTGCCCATCCTTCATTTCCAGTTCCCAGATGTATGCCTTGGTACACCCGACCGCATCGGCGACCTGCTGCAGGGTCAATTTCTTCGCCTCGCGCAAACGCCGCAGGCGTGCTCCGAACTCCGAAGCCATGGCGATGCTCCCGTAGTGAAAAACCAATCGGTGAATAAAAGCAAGGCCGATAGTATAGCCACGTGATACGCAAAAGGTCTAGATGTGCTCCTTTGATTGACAAGCGGAAATCCGAGGTTCAGAATCGCACTTGTATCTCGTGGCTTTACTTGAGTGAGATGCATGTTCAGTAACCATGTCGCTGGCCAGTGCGGTGGTCCCGGTCGTTTGGACAGTCACCGGGGAGGAATAAGCTAAGGCCGGTGCCGGGGATTTGGTTTTGACTTTCCCGGATTTTATATCGATTGGATTGAGCGCTGTGGAGCTTGTGGGCAGCCGCCGACCTGTGGGCAAGCGGTGGGCAACGCGTCGCGTTGCCCACGGTTTGTCCATAGGGGACCGCGCTGGCGCGGTCAGGCGGGAACCGGCGCAGCCGGCTGTCCATAAATCCACAGTGCATCGCTTTTGCATTTCAGGCTGCCTGCGGCTGGGCGTTGGCCAGCGCACCGAAGTAGGTCTCGTCCGGCGTTTGCCAGTTCAGCGACTGATGCGGACGGCGGCGGTTGTACCAGTCGAAACACTCGGCCAGGCTCTGCTTTTGCTCGACACCCTTCTCGCAGGAACGCAGATAGACCCATTCGTGTTTCACCGTCCACCACAAACGCTCGACGAAGATGTTGTCATGACAACGCCCGCGACCGTCCATGCTGATCTGGATGCTGTGCGTCTTCAGTACCTCCGTGAATTCCGCGCTGGTGAATTGGCAGCCTTGGTCGGTGTTGAAGATCTCCGGTGTGCCATAGCGCGCCAGGGCTTCTTTCAGCGCGGCTGTGCAGAAGTCGGTGGTCAGTGTGTTCGATAGCCGCCAGGCCAGCACCTTGCGCGTCGCCCAGTCCAGGATGGCACACAGGTACAGAAAGCCGTGACGCATGCGGATGTAGGTGATATCGGTCGCCCAGACGTGGTGGGGGCGCTCGATGTTCAGTCCGCGCAGCAGATACGGATACACCTTGTGCTCAGGATGCGGCTTGCTGGTGTCCGGCTTCGGCCCAACCGCCCACAGGCCCAGTTTCCGCATCAGGCGCCTGATGCGGCGGCGACCGACCCGAACGCCCTCGCGCTTGAGCATCTGCTGGAGGCGCCGACTGCCATACACCGGGTTCTCGGTGAAAAGTTCGTCCAGGCGCTTGAGCAGATCAAGCTCTTCCTGCGAGTCCGGATGGGGCCGGTAATAGACGCTGCTACGCGAGACACCAAGCAGTTTGGCTTGCCGGGCAACGGACAGCGCACTCCCCGGGGCAATCATTGTCCGCCTTTCAACAGGCGGGCAATGGCGGGCTGTCCGGCCAAGAAATCCCGTTCGACCTGCAACTGCCCAATCTTGCGATGCAGGTTGTCAATCACGGCCTGCGGGTCGGCCGCCTTCTTGTTGCCGCGTTCGAACAGTTCCTTGGCATTCTTCACCAACTCCTGCTTCCAAGTGCTGATCATCGTTGGATGAACACCGTACTCCGACGCCAGTTCCGCCAGCGTCTTGTCTCCCGACAAGGCCGCCATCGCTACTTGCGCCTTGAATTCCGCACTGTGTTGCTTGCGCTTCGTTCCCATCTTTCACGTCCCTTTCAACCGGTCAGCCTTAGCTTAGCCGACTGTCCGAAAAAACGTGACCGCCGCAGCGCGCATCGGCGATATAGGACCACGCTAGGTCGAGATTTCCCTCGATATAAGCTACTCGGGAACGGTTGAGATAAGTTGCCGCCATGATGATTGAGGCGTCCTTTGAGCTCGCCGCATGCTCTTTTCCTTTCTTTCGATCCTCTTCGGATACAAATTGAAGAAGAATTTCGTAAGCGTCTCCCACTTTCGGATCATCGATTCTGCTGATTGGCGCAAGAATGTCATGTGCGAAGTGCTCGAAGGAAATTGCCACTCCCTTGGTTTGTTCGTACTCCGAACGCAAAATCTCAAGAATTAGTGCATGCAAATTTTCAAAGGACATTGAGAGTCGCATAAGTCTTTTGCTTTCCTAAAGTGAAGTGCTCATTCGGCGATGCGTACTACCTCAGATACAGTTCAGACGTCAGCGCAGCGCACTAAATAGTCCGACCACCATTGCATCATCTGCGCTCGTGGCTGAAGATATAGAGCGTGGTTGTATGCGGCGCTAACGTCATTGCGCTCCTGGTGCGCCAGTTGCAACTCAATGTGCATGTGTTCGTACCCCTGCTCGTGTAAAACGGTTGAGGCGATACCACGAAATCCGTGCCCGGTCATGCGTCCTTTGTAGCCCATACGCTCCAGCGCTTTGAGAATGGTGTTGTTCGACATAGGTCGCTTTGTATCGCGCTCGCCGGGAAATAACAATTCCCTATGTCCCGTCAAGGTGTGCAGAGATCTCAGTAGTCTGACCGCTTGGCGCGATAAAGGAACGATGTGGGGTGTTTTCATCTTCATGCGTGCGGCCGGGATGTCCCACCGTGCATTTTCCAAGTCAATCTCTGCCCAACGTGCTCCGATCAGTTCGCTTGTCCGAACAAAGGTCATTGCCATGAATTGCATGGCCAGGCGTGTTTCAACGCTGCCTTGGTAGGCATCAATTCGACGTAACAAATCTGGAAGTTCTTTTGCATCAAGGCGCGCATAGTTTTGCTTTTTTCGAACCGCCAGAATCTCTCCGGGTTTAATGTCGGCAGCAGGATTCCGGGTGGCAAATCCATGGGCGATGGCATACCTAAATACCTGGCCGACGGTTTGCAGT
>QKII01000359.1 GCA_003249625.1 Propionivibrio sp.
GCGATCTGGCCAGGCGCGCCGCCGACCTGGATCCCCTATCCCAAAGCGATCTCGAAGGCGACATCGAGCACTGGTTGGAGGCACGGGGAGTAGACGAGGCCTGGGAATTGGCACCGACGCTCGCGTCCATGGGCTTGGACCCGCGGAAGCTGAGCGAAGCCGTCACGCTCTTCAGCGCAGATCAACTTACAGTAATCTTAGCTTCCCTCAAGAGCACATATGCGACTTCTACGCTCGTCGGGGAGATTCGTGAGGCAACCGGACGTATCTCGGAAATCGTGAAAGCGCTGCGTTCGTATTCGTACCTCGATCAGGCACCCATCCAGCGGATCGATATCCATGAGGGCCTCAACAGCACTTTGGTCATACTGCGGAGCAAGCTCAAGGACGGGATAACTGTCCGGCGACAGTACGATCCGGCCCTGCCTCAAATTGAGGCTTTCGGTACGGAACTCAATCAAGTCTGGACGAATATCATCGACAATGCAGTCAGTGCCATGAAGGGTGCCGGCGAGCTTGTCTTGAAGACTTATCGAGAAGATCCGTGGGTGGTCGTCGAAATCAAAGACACCGGCCCGGGAATCCCCAAGGACATTCAGCCCAAGATATTCGACCCGTTCTTCACCACCAAGGCACCCGGAGAGGGTACGGGGCTGGGGCTCAATATCAGCCACAATATAATCGCGCAAAAGCACCATGGAACGATCGAAGTTAGCTCCAAGCCTGGCGAAACCTGCTTTGTAGTGAAGCTTCCGCTGGATCTGTCCGCAATGGCCCCTCAGGACGCAACGACAGAGCGGGCTCAATAGAGAGATAGGAGGCATCGATGCCAGCGCCGGCAATTCTGACAATCGACGACGAAGAGCAGGTTCGCAACGCCATAGAACGGGACCTGAGGCGGCAGTATCGGCCCGACTACCGCATCATCAAAGCAAGCTCGGGAGCCGAGGCTCTTGATACCGTTAGCCGCCTCAAGCAACGCAACCATCCGGTAGCCCTGTTCCTAGCGGACCAGCGCATGCCGGCCATGACAGGTGTAGAGTTTCTCGAGAAGGCGGCCGATCTCTATCCTGACGCCAAACGCGTGCTGCTCACGGCCTATGCCGATACAGAGGCAGCGATCAGGGCGATCAATGACGCACAGGTCGACTATTATCTGCTCAAGCCGTGGGACCCGCCGGAAGAAAAGCTCTATCCTGTGCTCGGCGATCTGCTTGACGACTGGGGGCTGGCTTATCGGCCCCCGTTCGAGGGAATCCGTGTTGTGGGAAACCAGTGGGCACCGGCGTCACATCAGGTCAAGGATTTTCTGGCTCGAAATAACATTCCGTACTTGTGGCTCGACCCGGAAGTGAGCGAAGAGGCCGCGCAGCTCACGGCCGCAGCCGGAGTGACCAACTCGCAGCTGCCGTGTATTTTCTTTCCGGACGGATCCACCTTGCCAAGGCCCGGTAATCTCGAGATCGCCGCGCGCGTGGGCCTGCAGACTGTCGCCGAGAATCCGCTTTACGATCTGGTGATTGTCGGCGCCGGACCGGCGGGCCTTGCCGCTGCGGTCTACGGCGCTTCGGAAGGTCTTCGGACCATCCTGGTCGAAAGACAGGCCCCCGGCGGCCAGGCTGGCATGAGCTCGCGGATCGAGAACTACCTAGGTTTTCCCGGAGGCCTATCAGGAGGCGAACTGGCACGGCGGGCCGTGAGTCAGGCACGCCGCTTCGGTGTCGAGATCCTAACCGCGCAGGAAGTCGTCGGGCTCACAGGCGACGGGCCCACGCGGATTTTGAAGCTCGGCGATGGCAATGAGTTGAGTTGCCGGGCGCTTCTCATTGCAACAGGTGTTTCCTATCGCCAACTCCAGGCGAAGGGAATTGAACAGCTCACAGGAGCGGGCGTGTATTACGGCTCGGCCATGAGTGAAGGTGAATCCGTGCGAGGAGAGGATGTCTACATTGTTGGCGGTGCCAATTCGGCCGGGCAGGCTGCAATGTATTTCTCGAGATTCGCAAAGAATGTCACCATGCTGGTGCGTGGCAAATCACTCTCCAAGACTATGTCCCAGTATCTCATCGACCAGATCGGCGCCACGGAAAACATCCGGGTATGGACGGAGACGGAGGTGAAGGAAATCGTGGGATCGGACCGGCTCGCGGATCTCGTCCTCTCAAGTAACAGCGATCAGACGACCAAAACCGTCCCGGCGGCATCGCTATTCATCTTCATCGGTGCGCTGCCCCACACTGATTGGCTCGGCGACACGGTGGCGCGTGATCCGCACGGATTCATCCTTTCGGGGCCCGATATCACTGCAAGTATTGGTGCACCGGCGGCCGAGCGACCCGGGCCAAGACCTGTGAGCGCAGCCAGGCGATTACGCAGTTGGATGGCCCCCACCACGCCCAGCGCCGACCCAACCGCGCAGCGCGTCCGGTTTATGCTGGAGACGAGCCTGCCGGGCGTCTTCGTGGCCGGCGACGTCCGCCACGGTTCAATCAAACGAGTCGCCTCCGCGGTGGGCGAGGGTTCGATGGCCGTGATGTATGTGCACCGGTACTTGGACACGACGTGACCAGGGCCGCTGCCGATGAGGCGTTTTGCTTGTCGGACCAGGATTCTTAGCTAGGTCAACGCCTAGCGATGGCGCTCCAGGCGGAATCGGAGATAGCGCTTGATATCCGGCCATTCGCTTGCCAGCACACTGTACATCACCGTGTCGCGGACCGTGCCGTCCCGTCGAGGATGGTGATGTCGAATGACACCATCCTTCTTCGCACCCAATGCTTCAATCGCACGCTGCGACGCGAAGTTGAAGTTGTCGGTACGCAAGCCGACTACCGCGCAGCCGAGCACTTCAAACGCGTGTTCGAACAGCAGTAGCTTGCAAGCAGTATTGACATGGCTTCGCTGCCAACGCTTCGCATACCAGGTGTATCCGATCTCTACGCGATCGATTTCGGCGACGATGTCATGATAGCGCGTGCTGCCGGCGATGATCCCGCTCTCAAGCTCGCGCACCGCCCACGGCAACATGTGACCCGCTTCCTGGCCGGCTAGTGCCGCTGCGATGTAGCTCTTCACCTGCTCCGGTTCGGGAACCGATGTGTACCAGAGCTCCCAAAGACGTCCGTCGACTGCGGCATCCCGCAGGCCGTCTTCGTGCGCGTGCGCTAAAGGCTCGAGCCGAATACCGTAGCCGTCGAGCGTTGTGGGAGCGGGCCTAATCACCGTTTGCTACATCCGTCGTGAGTTCGTGTCCGCCGTTCGAAGAAGAAACGGTATCAATGAGTGGGAGGCCGCTTTTCTCGCAAGCGCACCACGACTGCGAAGATGAAACCGCCGGACCAGGCGCACATCAGAATGCCTGTAAGACCCTCTATTGATGCCAGCAGCCTCCATTGTGCAGGCGGCACAACATCACCGTAGCCGATCGTCGCGTAGGTTACCGCACTGAAATAAAGCGCAATCTCCAAGTCCGGCATGACATCTTGCCAGACGTAGTACATTGCCCATACTGCAATCTCCGCGAGATGCGCGAAAACGCACACCACAGCGATGCGCGCAAGCAAGCTATATTCAATCCAGAACGAGTACGCGACGACAGGCCGATGATGCTGGAGCCACCATATGATCCCGCCCAATACCCCCGTGTGAATCGCCACCGTGATGGCAATC
>QKII01000287.1 GCA_003249625.1 Propionivibrio sp.
TTCTTGATCGCGGTGTCGATCTTGTCCTTCGGCATGTTGACGGCCTTGGCCTTGTCGATCGAGGCGCGCAGGCGCGGGTTGAAGCTGGGATCGCCGCCGCCCATCTTGGCGGCAACGGTGATTTCCTTGGCGACCTTGGAGAAGGCGGCACCGCGTTTCTCGTCCTGACGGCCCTTGCGGTGCTGGATGTTGGCCCATTTGGAATGTCCGGCCATGGCTTACCTCGTCTGAATTCTCTGTGTGCGCGCTGTTGCAATGACTTGCGATGACAAATGGAGGCAACCCGCCGCACTAAATGGTTGATAATAAAAGCCGCGCATTTTATCACTTCCCGTTGGTTCTTCCTGAGGAGTTGCAATGCTTGATCCGCTTATCGTCGCCCGCAGTCAACATGCCGAACAGGGCCTGCTGCCGGCGCTGGCTAACCGTCACGGCCTGATCACCGGCGCTACCGGCACCGGCAAGACGGTTACCCTGCAGGTGCTCGCTGAACGTTTTTCCAGTATCGGTGTGCCGGTGTTCATGGCCGACGTGAAGGGCGATCTCTCCGGTCTGGCCGCGCCGGGTGTCGCGTCGACGAAATTGCAGCAACGTCTGCAGATGCTGGGCGTTTCCGACTGGGCGCCAAGTGGATTCCCGACGGCGTTCTGGGATGTGGCCGGTAGTCAGGGCCACCCGGTGCGGGCGACGATATCCGACATGGGGCCGTTGCTGCTGGCCCGCCTGCTCAACCTCAACGACACCCAGGCCGGCGTATTGCAGTTGGTATTCAAGATCGCCGATGACAGCGGCCTGCTGCTGCTGGATTTGAAGGATCTGCGGGCGATGGTGCAATACGTCGGGGAGAACGCCAAGTCATTTACCACCGAGTACGGTAACGTCTCGGCCGCGTCGATCGGGGCCATTCAGCGCGGCTTGCTGACGCTCGAACAGGATGGTGGCGACGTTTTTTTCGGCGAGCCGATGCTCGATATCAACGACCTGATTCAGACTGATGCTGGCAAGGGGATTATCAACATCCTCGCTGCCGACAAACTGATGGCGTCGCCGCGCCTGTACTCGACCTTCCTGCTCTGGCTGCTCGCCGAACTGTTCGAGCAGTTGCCGGAAGTCGGCGACATGGACAAGCCAAAGCTGGTCTTCTTTTTCGACGAGGCGCACCTGCTGTTCAGCGAAGCGCCTCCGGCGTTGCTGGAGAAGATCGAGCAGGTGGTCCGCCTGATCCGCTCGAAGGGTGTTGGCGTCTATTTCGTGACCCAGAATCCGCTCGATATTCCGGACAAGGTGCTTGGCCAACTCGGCAACCGCGTCCAGCACGCGCTGCGCGCCTTCACCCCACGCGACCAGAAGGCCGTGACGACAGCTGCCGAGACCTTGCGGCCGAATCCGGCGTTCGACGCCGCCGCAGCGATCACCGAGCTTGGCGTTGGCGAGGCACTGGTCTCGTTCCTCGACGAGAAGGGGCGCCCGACCATCGTTGAGCGCGCCTTCATCTTGCCGCCAGCGTCGCGCATCGGGCCGCTCGATGCCAGGGAGCGGCAGACGGTGATTCAGTCGTCGCTGGTCTATGGCGTTTACGAGAAGGTGCTTGATCGCGAGTCGGCCTACGAGAAGCTGCGGCAGGCGACTCCGGTGGCGCAGGATGCTCCGGTGGAGCCCCCGGTTTCACGGCGAACTGCGCCTGCACACCAAGAGCCGGCGCCATCGTCTGGCGGGGGCTTGTTTGGCGGGCTTGGTGACCTGTTCGGCGGGACGGTCGGTCCGCGCGGAGGTCGGCGCGAGGGCGTGGCCGAAGCCTTGGCCAAGTCTGCTGCACGGGCAATCGGTTCGCAGGTCGGCCGCGAGATTATCCGCGGGGTGCTTGGTTCGATTCTCGGCGGCGCACGGCGGCGCTGATCTACCTGCTGGTTATGGCCCCGGTTGCCCGATGACCCGGTTGCGGCCGGCCGCCTTGGCCGCATAGAGCAATGCGTCGACCCGGTTGACCAGACGGTTGGAATCTTCGCCTGGGAAATGGGGAGACACGCCGAACGAGCAGGTGATGATCAGATCCGGCACCGTGTCGAGCAGTTTGGCCGCTTCGAGGGATTTTCGCAGCCGTTCGGCACAGGCCATGGCTTCGTCGAACGAGGCGCCGGGGAGGATCGCCAGGAATTCTTCGCCACCCCAGCGACCGAAGAAGTCGATGTCGCGCAGCCGGCTTCTGAATAACCGTGCAACGTTGACCAGCGCCTGGTCGCCGGCCTGATGGCCGTGCGTGTCGTTGATGCGCTTGAAGTTGTCGATGTCCAGCAGGATCAGCGAAAAACCGATGCCGAGGCGTTGCATCGAGTGAATGGCGCGTTCAAGCTGCTCCGTCAAATAGCGTCGGTTGGATACGCCGGTCAGGCTGTCCTGCCAGGCCAGGTCCTGCAGTTTCCGGTTCGTCTCTTCCAGCTTTCCTGATTCTTCCTGCAACCGGCGGCGCAGCTCCCTTTCCATCATATGTGCTTCGTTCAACTGGGCGAGTGCGTTTTCCCGTTCTGTTTGCTGGGAAAAGTAGAGGCGGGTGAGCCGATGAACGCGCCAGCCGGTCAACAGAAGGTAGGTGGCATAGATTGCCGTGCCCATGCTCAGGGAAAGCTTGGCCGTGGTGTCAAGGAAATCGGCCGGGCCGAGCAGGAACAGCCAGATCGGGATTGCGGTCGAGATGACGAAGTTGGCGTAGACGGTGAAATAGGCGTTCATCGAATTCAGCGCCGTTCCGAGAATGGCGGTGAGGGCGAGAAGCTTGAACAGCAGCGTGAAATCCTGTTGCCCGGTGTCGAGCACGAAAAGCATCGATCCCCAGCAGACGCCTGCGGCAATTGTCGAGAGATGCAGGCGCATCATCCAGCCGGCTGCATGCTGATGTTGTGGGGCCGCGGTCAGGTAGGCGCGCGCGAGGAGGGCGCGGATTGCCTGGATGACGACAATGCTGACGAACCAGATGGACAGGCGCCCGAACGGGATGCTGCCGTAATGCAGTCCCGCTACCATTAGCGCTACCGGAATCGACAGCACGACCGTGGTGCGCCCGCGCAGGAACAGATCGTGCAGCAGCGCGTCGTCGAGCCGGATGGGGGGTGGCATGGCCGTTGCGCCAGCGATGGGGCTATTGGTTATGAGCGGTGACGAAGGTGATGAATTCGTCGCCCGTCAGCGGTTTGGCGAACA
The DNA here is from genome assembly GCA_003249625.1 of Propionivibrio sp. Next base: position 3,196 of record QKII01000287.1, read on the forward strand.
GGTAGCCTTGTCCGTCAGTACACCCGAGCTCCAGCATTCGTTGCCGTTGTCCATCCGTCTCGATGCCTTCGGCAACCGTCTTCAGACCGAGTTGCGCCGCAAGTTGCAGAACGATGCCGGCGATGCTGAAGTCCTTTTCCAGGCTTGCCTCGCCGCTGATAAACGAACGATCTATTTTCAGGCGGTCTACGTCGAGCTGGCGAACGATATTCAGTGACGAGTAACCGGTCCCGAAATCGTCGATCGAGATGGTGATCCCTGCATGACGCACGGCAGCGAGCTTCTGCTCGATCAAATCGATATTGTCGATAGCCACCGATTCTGTGAGTTCAATTTCCAGCGTTCCGGGCGGCGTGCCAAATTCCTGCGCGGTGGCAACGAGCTTGTCAACGAAATCTGGCTCGCGGAATTGCACATGCGAGACATTGATCGCCATGCGCAGGCTGGTGTGTCCAAGATCGGCTAATCGCCGCTGGAAATGCAGGGCGCTGCGGGTGACCCAGTCGCCAATCGGCACCATCAGCCCTGATTGCTCAGCAAGCGGGATGAAAGTGTCTGGCGGGATGAAGTTGCCCTGTTCGGTACGCCAGCGCAACAAAGCCTCCGCACCGACAACGCGGCCGCTGGCCAGTTCGACGAGTGGTTGGTAGGCCAGGAACAGGCGTTCTGCCGAGAATGCGATGCGCAAGCGGTTGAGCAACTGCATGCGGGTGCGGGCCGAATCGGCGTGCTCCACCTCGAAATACAGTGCCTTCCCGCGGTTGAAGGATTTCGCCTGTTTCAGGGCGACGCTGGCATTCTTCATCAACTCCGCAGCCTTCTCCTGTCCGTCGTCAAGGCGCAGAAGACCAGTGGTTGCGGATAGGCGCAGCTTTTCGCCGGCAATGTCGTAAGGTAACGCGAAGACGGCTTCAATGGTGTCGGTATTGACCTCGTCGTGTGCGCCGAGAACACCGAAAACATCGTTGCCAATCCGGGCGACCGCTACGGTCGGCGAGAAACTCTGTCTCAGGCGCTGGGCGACGGCCTTGAGTACTGCGTCGCCGAATTCCTGGTCGAGGACGCTGTTGATGTCGGCGAAACCGTCGATGTCGATTAGCGCGAGCATGTCCGATTCCGTGGGGCGCTGGTCGATGCGGGAGACGAAGCTGTTGCGGTTCGGCAGCTTCAGCAGCGAATCTTCGTAGGCGAGATCGGAGATTCGTTTGAGTAGCACCGTATTGTCGAAAGCGACGGCGATGTTGCTGCAGAAAAGTTCCAGCAACTCGAGGTCGATTGAACTCAGCTGATGGTCGACATCGACGAAGGCAGCGATCGATGCCCCGCCGGGGGCACTGAAAAACAGCCGGGTGGTCTGCCCGAAGTGGTGGCAGCGGTCGGTCAGCGATTTTTCCAGTTCGATCCGTATCCGCGGATCGGGAATGGTCTTTAGCGACAACCCGATCCATTCCGAAAAACGGCCGGCAGCAGCGAGGATGTATGGGTGCGCGTCGGCTTGCTCATCGCCCGGACTGGCGGCGGCGCAGACGACGCCCTCTTCGGGGACCGATAGCAGCGCGCAGAGTTGCGTGACGACGCCCTCGGCGAAGCGGCACAGGCCTTTAGGTCGGCTCAGGTCGGTGCTGGCCGCGACGATCATCTCCAGCCCGCGGCGGTTGGCTTCAAGGTGATGGATTTGCCAGTAAGAGCGTACGGCGACAGTCAGGCTGGTGAACAGGCGAACGCGGGTGAGCTCCGATTTTGTCTTGTAGTCGTTGATGTCGTAAGTGCGGATGGTCTCTATTTCGGGGGCATAGCCCGGCTGGCCGGTACGCAGGATGACGCGCAGCGCATGGTTGCCGAGTTCTTCACGCACGTAGCGGACGAGTTGCAGTCCGGCGTCCGGCGTTTCCATGACTACGTCGAGCAGCATTACCGCCAGGTCGCTGTGTTCTGTGAGGCGGGTTCGCGCCTCATGTGCCGAATAGGCATGCACGAATTCAATGGCACGACCTTCGATCGGTACTCCGTTCAAGGCGAGTTCTGTGGCCAGGTGGATGTCCGGTTCGTCGTCGACGATGAGTACGCGCCAGACTGGTTTTCCCTGCGTCATGGCGTCCTCGGATTCGCTGAGGAAGGACATCATTTCGTCGGTGTTCTCTGGAACCATCTAGGAATTCTCCGTATCGCCAAGGACTGTTCGGGGGGGCGTGGGCATTTTGTCCGATCGGGCCGGGCTTTCCAAGTCGCAATGCTGTTCCGGGGCAACGAGCGGGAGGTCCAGAATGAAGCGTGTTCCCTCGCCGACGCGCGATTCGGCGCGGATATGGCCGCCGAGAACGCCGGTGACGAGGTTGTACACGATGCTCAGGCCCAGTCCGGATCCGCCCGTGCCGAGCCGGGTGGTGTAGAACGGATCGAATATTCGCGCCAGATACTCCGCCGCTATGCCGTTGCCGTCGTCGGTGACGACCACGCTTGCGGCGCTGTCATGTGTATCTCCCGTGATGGTGATCGTGCATGTCGGGCGGTTCTCGGCGCCGTGGATGACCGCGTTGTCGATCAGGTTGGTAAGCACCTGTTCGAGGGCACCCGGGTAACTGTCCAGCGTGATTCCGGCGGGGATGTCTATTTCGAAGCGGACGGGCGCGTGTTTGTGTCGGAGCCGGACGGCCGCCATCGTTTCCTCCAGTGTTTCGCGCAGGCCGAATCTACGTCGTCGAGCGCTGGTCTGGTCCACCGCCACTTGCTTGAAATCATTGACCAGCCGCGCCGCTCGCTGCAGGGCGCCTTGCGCCAGGGCTCCGGCCTGTGCGATATCGTCCAGCATCGAATCGAGTTGTGAGCGGCGGATACCCGCATCGATCAGCCGGCGCAGTTCGACGCACTTGTCGCAAATCGTGCTCACGACGGTGACGCCGGTGCCGATTGGCGTGTTCAGTTCGTGCGCGACACCGGCGACCAGCGATCCAAGCGACGCGAGTTTTTCAGCCTGGACGAGGTGGTTCTGCATGCGCTGGAGTTCTTCCAGCGTCGACTGCAGGCGAGTGTTGACCGCCTTCAGCGCGTAGGTTCGCTCCTCGACCTGTTCTTCGAGGTAGTCGACCGATTCGGCGAGGGTCTGGCGCATGCTGTCGAGTCGCCCGGCGAGTCTGCCGAATTCATCGCTGCCGAGGACAACCACCGGGGTTTGCAGATCGCCGCCAGCGATGCGTTCAGCACTTTTTCCCAGCGTTCTTAGGGGACGCAGCACGCGCCGGGACAGCCAGAGACCGAGCAGAACCAGCGATGCCAGAAGCTGGATCGCGATGGTGATGAGCAGGCGCCGCGAGGCGCGCCAGGCCTCGTCCCTGGCCGCCTGGGTCGAGTAGTGGAGAGTGACGTCCCCGAGCCGTTCGCCGTCGTGGCGTATCGTGCGCGAGATGACGATTGGCATCGCGTCTTCCATCGTCTTGTGGCTAAAACCAAGCAGCGTCATCTTGGCCGTGTCCGCGACGTTGATGGCGATGACCGACGGATCGGCTGCGACAGCGGTGATCAGCGGTTCAGCGCTATCGGGGGCCATGTCCCAAAGGGGGCGCTCCAGCCCCGCTTGCAGCAGGTCGGCGAGATTCTCGCCGCGTGTGCGCGCGTCTCTTTCGATGGTCTGCTGCAGATTCATATAGATCATGATCAGTCCGGCAGCGATGCCGGGTACGACCAGTGAAAACGTGACAGCGATGGCCAGCGCGCGTCGCAATCCGCGTTGTTTCGTGACTCCGCCGTGCGTGTCCAGGTGACGGGCTGGCTGTTCCATAGAGTTCATGGGCCGGGCGTTCGGGTCGAACCAGTTTCCGTCTTCTGACGGAAGATCGGGTCCATCAACTCGTAACTTGTCAGATAGTCGTCAAGCTTTCCGCTAGATCGAAGTGCGGCAAGGCCCCGGTTGAAACGTTCGATCAGTGCGAGGCTGGCCGGGCTTTGACGCGACAGGGCCACGCTGATCGGAGTCCGGCTGAGGTGGCGCGGATGGTAGGTGATCTGGTCGGCCTGGTGCGGGGGGAGGGCGGTGCGTAAAAGATAGAGTCCGACGTCGAGGTCCATCGCCACCGCGTCGAGGCGGTTCTCCAGCAGTTTGCGGAGGCTCTGTATGTCGAGCGTAACTGCTTCCACGCGCAGAACACCGTTCCGGACCGCGCTGTCCCACTCGTCTCCATACGAATAACCGCCTGTTGCTCCCAATCGCCAGCGCGCGAGATCCTCAACCCGGAGCCAGCCAATGGGCGCGGCTTTGCGGTAGAACAGCACCTTGTCGACATGAATCACCGGTTCGCTCATGACGAAATCCTTCTGGTGCGCCGAATTTCGAGCCCAGCCGACGGAACCATCCCAGGCGCCTCTACGGGCGTAGTCATAGGCGCGCTTCCACGGGAAATAGCCGTACTCGACTGTAATGCCGACCTCTTTGAACGCCTCCGAAACAATGCGTGACAGGGGCCCGCCGTGGGGCAGATTCTGCGAAGTGAACGGCGGCCATTCGCCGTTGGTGATGCGCAGCGTTTCCGCCCATGACGGGCCGGTGAGCATGATGAGGGTCAATGACGCGGTAAAGACGAGGCGGAAGAAACACATGGTCGTTGCTGTTTGCGCAGTTGTGTTTGTGGAGCCCGGCGCAAGGCAAGGCTTATGACACTATAGATCAGGCGAAGTGTCTGTGCGCCGCCAATGTACGCCGGTGCCGTCGACCTGTTTGTCATTTTCGTCGGGGACTTTGACCTTCACTGCTGCAATCAGGGCAGGACGATGGTGCCGGCCACCCGGCCGAGTTGCTTGTCACTGGTACGAATGTGTCGGAGCAGCCATTCGCACAAAAACGCGCTGGTTCGGTCGGACAGGTGCATTTCTCCGTGATGGATGCTGCGTCGCAGTTTTTTGACGTCCGAGAGCAATCCGTCGTGCTGGCTTTTGTGAGCAGCGAAATCGAGGTATCCGATGCGCTGCATCAGACGCTCCTCGCGTGCAAAGTGCGCCTTGGTGAACGTGAGCAGTTCGTCTAGGATCTCGCCGGGCTTTTCTGTGACGCCGTCAGTGGTGAGTGCCTGGGCGAGTTGGTTGGCCAGTGCTATGAGCTGTCTGTGGTCGCTGTCGATCATCGGATTGCCAACGTCCAGATCGTCCGACCATACGAGTTTTGCCAAGATATGCCTCACCTTTCCCAGAACCGCCGGCATCCTAGCACCGTTCCTTCCGACGCATAAGGCGTTTGGGCGCGACGAACTGGCAGCGAATACGGTCTGAAATGTTGTCAATCAATCGCGTGGAGCGCATCATTTGCGTTTTTTCCGCTGTGTCTGGGCGGTTTTCCCTCTTTTCCCGATGAATTGGAAACATTGGTCCCCGGACCGTCTTGGCGTTGCTCTTGCCGTACTCGCTGCCTTCGGGTTTTCATTCAAGGCGATCCTCATCAAGCTGGCCTACGCAGTGCCGATGGCCCTGCCGGTGCATCCGGTGACGCTGCTCTCGCTGCGCATGACGCTCTCGCTGCCCGCCTTCGTCTGGGTCGCGCTGCGTGCCGGACGGTCGGCGCCACCGTTGAACCGGCGCGACTGGGCGGCATTGCTGGTGCTCGGGTTGGTCGGTTATTACGGCGCGAGCCTGTTCGATTTTCTCGGACTACAGTACATTTCCGCCGGGCTCGAGCGGTTGATCCTGTTCACCTATCCGACCCTGACCATCCTGATCGGTGTGCTGTTCCTCGGCAAAAAGCTGCATCGCAACGAACTGCTGGCGCTGCTGTTCTCGTACCTCGGGATTGGCCTGGCGTTTGCCCACGATCTTGAGTTCTCTGGCGAAACAGGCGCCGTACTGATCGGCGGACTGCTGGTGTTTGCCTCGTCACTTACCTATGCGCTTTATCTATCCGGAAGCGCACCAATGATCAAGCGTCTTGGCTCGGCGCGCTTCACCGCGCTGGTAATGATCGTCTCGACGTTGGCGGCGCAGGCGCATTTCTTCGCTAGTCAGCCTTTCGAAGCCTATCTGCTGCCGGCGCGGACCTATGCCTATGTCGCGGCCATCGTCGTGTTTTCGACGGTTATGCCCATGTTCATGCAGTCGGCATCGATCGCCCGGATTGGCCCGTCGCGTTCGGTCCTGATCGGTACCGTTGGCCCGGTGCTGACAATCTTCTTCGGTTGGTGGATTTTAGGCGAGCCGATGTCGCTTGCCCAGATGGCCGGCACTGGGATGGTGCTCGCTGGGGTATTGCTGGTAAGTCGCAGTCGGTGACGGAGCGCAACTTCGTGACACACGTGGCCTTGGCCCGCCCGGAGAGATTCGAACTCCCTACCCCTTGGTTCGAAGCCAAGTGCTCTATCCAAATGAGCTACGGGCGGTGTGATGGCAGGATGCTACTGTATCCGCCGAAAACTTGCTAACGTTGCGACAGGCGTGATGTTTCCGTTCGGTGAACCACCGGAAGCGCGGAGTAGCCTACTGAAGCCCCAGGCGTTCCTTGTTTCTCTTGATGTAGTCGGCAAACCTCATGTCCTGAGACAGGATTTGTTCAAGGAAAAGCTGTTTTGCCTGATCGTCGAATTTTTCCATGTCGGATTCGCTCAGGTTCTGCCCCTTGTAGCCCTCTATCGAGCGAACAATCATGGAATGCGAACGCGCGTGTTCAAAGGTTTCGGGGTAGGCAAAGATTTTCATTACGGATTCTTCAGCGTGGAAATGGAATCGGAGTTGTTCGCAGAGTTTCGCGTGTAGCTCAATCCATTGTTTTTCATTCCCCTTCGCGTTTCTTACGGCCTCGAAAGCAGCCTCGATTTCTTCGTGCTGATGGTCAAGTTCATCAATGCCAAGGATGTATCTGGAGTCCATAATGGTTACCTCGTTGAGCAGGGTTTGCCGAGCGTGATCGGGGCGTTTGATATGTACTAGGGCATCCGTTTTCGGAGATGAGTTCTCGCCAAGGTTAGCAGAATCCATAGCAGGCCCAACGGAATAATCAATGTCTCAAGCAGGAAGATAACCATCAGACGGATGATCTGCTCGGGCCATTTTTCGGCAGCCTTCAGCAATCGATCAATCTTCCCTGCCGGATTGATATCCTGCGGAGACAGGTTCTTCAGCTTGTCCCAGAAACCCGTATTTTCAGGTAGGGGGGCCTGAGGAAGGGCTTTTTTCACGTCGCTCGTGCTTGCCTCGATAAGGGAGTGCGTGGCGGAATACTCTTGCGCCAGGAAATTCTGGAAGAGAGCGTCCGTGCCGACGGTGACGGCGGGGGTGGCAAAACGTAGGGCGACGGTTACGACCAGGCATGTTGTGGCCCAGGGCGGAATGGGGACTCGCCTGATGTAATAAATGCACCAGAGCAAGGTCGCTACCGTCAGCGCGGCAGACAGGAGCCAATGCCCACCGATACTGATCAGCACATGCTGAATGCCGAATGAGACGCTTGCGATCAGCATCAGGTTGGAAAAGCTCTCGATCAGATCGTTGAGAGGGTCGAGTACTTCTCCTGGCGCAAGGGTGACACCGATTCCGGCGGGTTCAACCGCAATGTTCGTCCCTTGAAGGACGGAGATGGCTGCGTTGAGCCCCCTGGCGGTCGCAAAGCTTACCAATGCGCGCTTTAAACCTGCATCGATCTTTTCTGTCGCAATTGAATCGAACGGACTGAACCAGGAGCAGGCAACGAGGGCGGCGAGAAGTATGGGGGGCAGCGATTTCTTGATCCAATCCATGTCTGTCCTTTTGTGAGGGATGGAAAAGGAAAGTCGACGTCGAAAGCATCTGCTGTTTCAGGAATGCACCCGCCATCTGCCGGAACAGCCGTCTCTCTTTGTGGGATTGGCGGCTTACGAATTGAGGTAATGCTATTGATTGGCCCGAACAAGGTTGGCAAGCGCGTTGTTGCTTCGTGTCACGACAATGTTTATCGGATGACGTGAATCAAGAGAAAACTGAACTCCATCAACAACAAGAGAGCGCTGTAGCTTTGCACTTGTCACAAACGTCCCATGGCAGACAGTCACAGACTCGCGGTTGTGGAGCGTAGTTGCTTCCTGTCACTGGTTTGCTCACTGCCGGTGTAGCCTTCGCTTTCTGAACGGAGCTTGCGAACGCGTCCGAACCGGCGTCCGGCATCCATCGCGAAAACGGTGTCGTATCAGTGACGTTCTCGATATACCACACCTTCCTTGCAGGATCCCATCGGGCACCCAACCGCTTGGCCTCGTCTTTTTCAGCAAAAGGAACCCGCAAGTTAGTTCTCATTTGATCGTCGACTTCAATTCTGGTGGAGTGTAGTGGTGCCAAGGGAAAAGCGGCGCATTTGCTGTGTCGCCAATGGGCAGGACCGATCCATCCGGACGCGTAATGAACAGCGTGGCTGCGATTGCCTGTCCGTTTGCGACGAGATTATCAAGCATTGCTTGTAAATCGGCTACTGGAATTCTAAGAGCGTCCCCGGTGTTTGCTATCATCGTTGTCACTTTCATGTACGTTGAATTTGTTGTTATGACGAAAGTAATAGTTTCTTCGTGCTCGGCGCACGGGTAAATACGAAGAAACTCGTAGCCAGTGGCGAACTTGGGCTCAAGATAAAGAAAAAGCCACCCCGAAGGATGGCTTGATGCTGGGAGCTCGGCGACAAGGCGAAAGCAGCCTTCTTTCTGCGGAAAACCTCTTAGAACGCTGTTTGCCTGTTGCCTTTTTTAGATTCCCAATCTTTTGCAGATCTCCAGCGGGAGCGCAGACTGGTTCATCGAATAGACATGGAGCCCGGGGGCACCGCCGTCCAGCAGACGTTGGCACAACTCGGTGACCACGTCGAGGCCGAAGGCACGGATCGACTCGGCGTCGTCGCCGAAGCTTTCGAATTTGCGACGCATCCAGCGCGGGAGTTCAGCGCCGCAGGCATCGGAGAAGCGGGCCAGCTTTGAGAAACTGGCGATCGGCATGATGCCGGGAATGATCGGGATGTCGACGCCGGCTGCGCGCACTTCATTGACGAAATGGAAATAGGCGTCGGCGTTGTAGAAGTACTGAGTGATCGCGGAATCGGCGCCGGCGCGTGCTTTCCGCACGAAGGCGGCGAGGTCGTCGGCCGGGGTACGCGCCTGCGGGTGCCATTCAGGATAGGCGGCGACTTCGAGCCGGAAGTGGTCGCCGGTTTCGGCTCGGATGAATTCGACAAGTTCGTTGGCGTAGCGGAATTCGCCGGCCTCGGCCATGCCTGACGGCAGGTCGCCGCGCAGGGCGACGATGCGGCGGACGCCTGCGTTCCTGTAGTCATCGAGGATTTCGCGGATGTTTTCGCGCGTCGAGCCGATGCATGACAGGTGTGGTGCTGCTTGATAGCCTGCGGCTGCAATTTCCTTGACGACGTCGAAAGTTCGCTCGCGCGTCGAGCCGCCGGCGCCGAACGTCACCGAGAAATACTCAGGGGAAAGTACGGCGAGTTCTTCGCGGACCTTGCGCAGTTTCTCGACGCCTTCAGGCGTTTGTGGCGGGAAGAACTCGATCGAGATCTTTGTATTCATCGGTTGTCCTTTGTGACTGCCCTTCCGGGGCTGCCGGAAGGGCGTGGCGAATCTTAGTAGCGGTAGTGATCGGCCTTGTACGGGCCCTCGACCGGTACACCGATGTATGCCGCTTGCTGCTCGGTCAGCACGCTCAACTGGGCGTTGAGCTTCTTCAACTGCAGGCGGGCGACCTTCTCGTCGAGATGCTTCGGCAGGGTGTAGACGCCAACCGGGTACTTGTCCGTCTGCGTGAACAGCTCGATCTGGGCGATCGTCTGGTTGGCGAAGCTGGACGACATGACGTAGCTCGGGTGGCCGGTGGCGCAGCCGAGGTTAACGAGACGGCCCTTGGCGAGCAGGATGATGCGCTTTCCGTCCGGGAAAATGACGTGATCGACCTGCGGCTTGATCTCTTCCCACTGGTATTTCTCGATCGAGGCGACGTCGATCTCGTTGTCGAAGTGCCCGATGTTGCAGACGATGGCCTGGTCCTTCATCGCCGCCATGTGGTCATGCGTGATCACGTGGTAGTTGCCGGTGGTGGTGACGAAGATGTCGGCCTTGTCGGCGGCGTATTCCATGGTCACGACGCGGTAGCCTTCCATTGCCGCCTGCAGCGCGCAGATCGGGTCGATTTCGGTGACCCACACCTGTGCCGAAAGCGCCCGCATGGCCTGGGCGCAGCCCTTGCCGACGTCGCCGTAGCCGACGATCACCGCGACCTTGCCGGCGATCATCACGTCGGTGGCGCGCTTGATGCCGTCGACCAGCGACTCGCGGCAGCCGTAGAGGTTGTCGAACTTGGACTTGGTGACCGAGTCGTTGACGTTGATTGCCGGGAACTTGAGATCGCCGCGCTCGTGCATCTGGTACAGGCGATGCACGCCGGTGGTCGTTTCCTCGGTGACGCCCTTGACCTGCGCGAGGCGGGTCGAATACCAGGTCGGGTCTTTCTGCAGCTTGGCCTTGATCGCGGCGAAGAGGATGGTTTCTTCTTCCGACGACGGCTTGGCGATGACCGAGATGTCCTTCTCGAGATGCAGCAGCAGCGTCGCGTCGCCGCCGTCGTCGAGGATCATGTTCGAGTACCCGCCATCGGCCCATTCGAAGATGCGATGGGTGTACTCCCAGTAGTCGGCCAGCGATTCGCCCTTGACGGCGAAAACCGGGATGTTCTGCGCGGCAATGGCGGCGGCGGCGTGGTCCTGCGTCGAGAAAATGTTGCACGAGGCCCAGCGAACTTCGGCGCCGAGCGCGGTCAGCGTTTCGATCAGCACGGCGGTCTGGATGGTCATGTGCAGCGAACCGGTGATGCGCGCGCCCTTCAGTGGCTGGCTGGCCGCGAATTCTTCGCGGATGGCCATCAGGCCGGGCATTTCGGTTTCTGCGATGCGGATTTCCTTGCGCCCCCAATCGGCAAGGGCGAGGTCGGCGACGACGTAGTCGGTAAATGTAGCCACAGCTGTTCTCCTTTGAACTGTCGCCGGGCTGGAGGCAGGATGGTGGTGGGTGAAGCCTTTTCACCTTTCTCACGCTGCTTACCATGTCCGGCATGGGTTGGTCAGGTGAGCGCCGTTGATGGATCCGAGCCTGAAATCGTTCGATATGTTGATCGGCGATCTTGCAGCGCTCCTCGGATTAGGTCGCGATTATACGCGGAGAAATTCTCGATAAGAACAGTCGGCGCGCGCTTGCTGATTGTCGATCTCTACTGCTTATTGCAAGCGAACCAGATTTCTTCCATCTCTCTTTGCTGCATAAAGTGCGTGATCTGCGCGGGTCAGTGATGCATCGGGTTTGGGGTCTGCGCCGGTGATTAGTGTGACGCCGATGCTGATGGTGATATGCAATTTGTGGCTTTCGGTTTCGATAGCGCGTGCTTCGATTGTGCGGCGGATCCGTTGTGCGACTGTCTCAGCGTTGCTCGCATCGGAATTCGGCAGGATCACACCGAACTCCTCGCCGCCCAGTCTGCCGATCATGTCGATTTCGCGCAGCATCGCGCGGGCCGACGAGGCAAAGTCGACCAGAACCGCGTCGCCAGCGGCATGGCCGTAGGTGTCGTTGATGCGCTTGAAATGATCGATGTCGATCATCAACAATCCGCTGCTTTGCCCGGAGCGTTTGCCGGCTACGATTTCGCGTTCGAGTTGCTCGGTGAAACGACGCCGACTGGTGAGTCCGGTCAGGCTGTCGGTGGTCGCCAGACGGGTGAGCTGCTCGTTCTTTTCCTGCCCCTCGATGGCGCTGATGAGCATTTCTGCCAGTGAGCGCAACAGCCCGGGATCCGGTTGCTTCCATTCAGTCCCTCGTCTCCGGCTGGCGAAACAAAGAACATATTCGCCGACCTGCTTCCTGCTGAGGAAGGTGCCCACGATGCCGTCGATGCCCAAGCCGGAAAGCGGGGAAAACCGCAGGCGCTCGTTCTCCGACATTTTTCTGATTCCGGCGAAATGCAGGTTTCCTTCGGCATCGGGCCGGGCAAGGACGGGCCAGAGCTTCTCCGCTGTCAACTGGTCGCTGGCGATGTTCTGATCGGCGTCGCAGTCATTTTCTGAAATCCACAATTGGAGATCGTAGCCGATCGGGTCGGCGTCCCCGGCCACCGTCTTCCGACGGAGCAAAACGGAGTGATCGGCTCCAAGCTGACGGGCCACGAGATTCATTGCCCAGCGGAGATCGTTCCTGACATCCTCCGCTGTCTTGTGCGGGTGTGTAACCAGCCGTCCGGCGATATCGCCGAGCGCGCTTTCGAGGTCACGGCGGAATGATTGGACGCGGTAGGCATGAATCAGGGAAAGAACAATGAAGACAATCAGGATGGTGACCAGCGCCGCGGAGAGCAGAATATTCCGGTGGAGTGCGTCTTCCATCGCGGCAATATGGGCGTCGGCCTGCTTGCCCAGGAGAGTGAGCGCTCGCGAATAGATCTCCTTGTCTTTTTCGTAGGCGTCGCTCAACAAAAGCTGTTGCGCTTCGTCGATACGCCCGGATTGGGCGAGCGTCAGTGCGCTGGTTTCCATGTCGACGAGGCGGTCGTTTGCCTGGCTCGTCTCGTTGATGGTCTTGTCGGCCGGTGGAAGCAGTTGGAGCGCCAGTGCCAGTTCGTTTCTGAGCAAGGGGACATGCCGGTTATAACGTTCTTCCCACGTATGTTTTCCGGTGAAGGCGGCCATTCTCGCCGACATGGTCAATACTTCATCGTAGTAACGAATTGCGTTTACAGACGAAGTCAATTCGTGCGCATGGAGTTTTGTTGCTCGATAGTCTGCGAATGTCGTGAGGCTGAGATAGGCGGCAGAAATCAGCAGCAGTACGGCAACCAGAAGTGTCCGGGAGAAGCGCCTGGAAGCAGCCTGACGGGAAGACGTAGTCGGCATGTTCCGTTTTTCGTTTCAGTCAGAGGGTGTCAAGCCCGGACCACAGCTCGTTCAGGTCCGGGAAGTTCCACTTCGCCGGGTCTTCCCGGCTGGTGATCTTTTCCGGGCAACCCGGCAGCGAGAGGTCGATGACTTCCGGCGGGATGCGCGTGTTGCTGCGCGTCGAGAAAAAAACCTTGATCCGCGGCGTAAGCAACGACTTGGCCGACTGTTCGATGACCAGTCCCAGGCGACCGGTACTGAGCCGGACCAGCGAGCCGATCGGGTAGATTCCAAGGCTCTTGACGAAGGCCTGGAATACGGCCGGGTCGAAGTGGCCGTTGGCCCACTCGGCCATCTTGCGCAGCGACTCGGCCGGGTCCCAGCCAGCCTTGTAGGGGCGGTTGGACGTAATTGCGTCGTAAACGTCGCAGATGGCGCCCATCTTGGCGTACAGACTGATTTCTTGGTCCTTGAGTCCCTTCGGGTAGCCCGAGCCGTCTGTCTTCTCGTGATGATGCAGGACCACGTCGAAAGTGATGTCGTCGATGCCGTGACTGTCTTGCAGTAGCTTGTAGCCTTCCTCCGGATGGCTCCTCATGATTCTGAATTCGTCGTTGGTGAGCTTGCCAGGCTTGTTGAGCACTTCCAGCGGCATCATTGCCTTGCCGAGGTCGTGCAGCAAGCCGGCGATGCCAAGCTTGCGGATCAATTCTTCGTCGAGCTTGAGCTGGCGGCCGAGGGCGATCATCAGCGCGCAGACGGCGACCGAGTGCATGTAGGTGTAGTCGTCGGCGGTCTTCAATCGGGCCAGACTGATCAGAGCGCCTGGGTTGCGCGTCACCGAGTCAGAGATTTCCTCGACAAGTCGTTGAGCGTTGCTCGCGTCAATGGCCTTGCCCATCCGCGCTTCCTGAAACATCGAGGTTACCGCGCGCCGGGCCTGGGCGCAGATTCTCGCGGCGCGGGCCACTTCCTCGTGGGTCGATGTCGGCGCGATGTCACGTTGCGCTTCGGCGGCCTTGTGAAGTTCGGCGTCAACCTGCGCCTCCGACTCGGCCTCGGAAATTGCCGGCTCGTCAGGGGCAACGTCAATGCCTTTTGCGCAGTCGATCCACACTTCCCGAATGCGGCTCACCCGGATGCGCTCGATGTCCTTCGGGTCGGTAATCACGAAGGAATTGCGCCAGAATGGGTGTTCCATCCAGGAACCGCAGAATTCCTTGAGAAACATCCCGACGGTGAGTTGCTTGACGCTGATTCTCTTGAGCATACTGGGCGAGGGCGGAAGACGCAGTCCGACGTTTTAACAGAAATTCTTCCTGGCTGCCATGCGCCGGAAAGATAAAAAAAGCCGACGAGCGATCTCGTCGGCTTTCCGCTGGAATTGAAGAATTACAGGCCGGCGTCAGCGCGCAACGCAGGAGCCTTGTCGATCGCTTCCCAGGTGAATTCCGGTTCCTCGCGGCCGAAGTGGCCGTAGGCGGCGGTCTTGGTGTAGATCGGTCGGAGCAGGTCGAGCGTCTGGATGATGCCTTTCGGGCGCAGGTCGAAGTGCTGGCCAACCAGCTCGGCGATCTTCTCGTCGGCGATCTTGCCGGTCCCGAAGGTTTCGACCATCAACGAGACGGGCTTGGCGACGCCGATGGCGTAGGCGATCTGGACTTCGCAGCGGTCGGCGAGACCCGCGGCGACGATGTTCTTCGCCACGTAGCGCGCAGCGTAGGCTGCCGAACGGTCGACCTTGGAAGGATCCTTGCCCGAGAAGGCGCCGCCGCCGTGACGGGCGGTGCCGCCGTAGGTGTCGACGATGATCTTGCGGCCGGTCAGGCCGCAGTCGCCGTGCGGACCGCCGACGACGAAACGGCCGGTCGGGTTGATCAGGTAACGGGTCTTGTCGGTCAGCATGTCCTTCGGCAGGACCGGCTTGATGATTTCCTCGATCACCGCTTCGGACAACTGGGCATGCGAGACGTCCGGGTTGTGCTGCGTCGAGACGACGACGGTGTCGATTGCCACCGGTTTGCCGTCGATGTAGTGCACCGAGAGCTGGCTCTTGGCGTCCGGGCGCAGCCACGGCAGGCGACCGTCTTTGCGGACCTCGGCCTGGCGCTGCATTATGCGGTGCGCGTAGTAGATCGGGAACGGCATCAGCGTCGGCGTTTCGCGGCAGGCGTAGCCGAACATCAAGCCCTGGTCGCCGGCGCCCTGGTCGAGGTCGAGACCCTGGCCTTCATTG
>QKII01000466.1 GCA_003249625.1 Propionivibrio sp.
CGACAACCCCGAAGCGTCGCGCTGGGTCGACGAGGACATGAACCGCGTCTGGGACGAAGCCACGCTGGACGGACCACGCCAATCGCGGGAACTCTTGCGAGCCCGGGAAATGCGCGCCTTCTTCGACACGGTGGATTTTCTGCTCGACCTGCATTCGATGCACACCCCCGGTCCCGCGCTCGGCCTTTGCGGCTCGACAACCGGCGGCCTTGACTTCGCCCGCCAGATCGGCGTACCGGAGCATCTGGTGATCGACGCCGGTCACAGTGCCGGCAAACGGTTGCGTGATTACGCTGGATTCGGCGCAGAAGACAACCCGCGCCAGGCCTTGCTCGTCGAGTGTGGCTACCACTTCGACGCAGCCGCGGTGACGATGGCTCATCTCGCCTGCAGGCGATTCCTCGACGCCACAGGCGCCTGCCCCGGCCTGTGTCCCGATGCGCCCTTTGCCCACACCAAGGCAGTGCGCATCATCGACGCTGTGACGATCCAACACCCGGAATTCCGTTTCTCCCGCAACTGGGACTCGATGGACATCGTCCCAAACGCAGGGACCATCATCGCCTATGACGGCGAAACGCCGGTAACGACCCCGTGCGACGATTGCGTGCTGATCATGCCGGCACCAGAACGCTACCAGCAACCTGGCATGACAGCGGTACGTCTTGGTCGCAGGCAAAACGGCAGCGGAAGCGCCTGAAATTCTGCGTAAGGCGCCGCGAAACGCGGAAAGAAGTCTTTCGGGACGCCAGCTGAATCACGCATAGACATCCAGACCAGCGGAGCGACTTTCACGATCGTCGGTGTAAGCACGAATCGCTTCGGAGCGGCGCAACCCGCCACCGCTCTCGTCCTCGGTCTGCACTTGCCGCGCTTTTTCCATCCGGGCGTTTTGCTCCATCTGGGTGGCCTGGGCGGCCACAGCCCTGTCCTGCCCCGAGGGATCTGCCGGAGCCAACGCGGCGGCACGGATCTGGCGCGCCCGCTGGATGGTCTCGTCGGGAGTTCTTCCGGGAGACGTTGAAATCTGGACTTCGCCGCCGACCGCGTAATTTACGCCGTCCGGACCTCTCTGATAGGAGAAACTCGCGCCGGAGGTCACCAACCCCGCGCCCGCGGCCACATGCGCCGTCTCATGCTGCCGAACCTCGCGGTCCCGCGCCTGGAGTTTCTTGACAAGCGCCAGATCACCGGAGGTCAGTTGCTGGCGGGAAACAGACGCAACCGTTCCCAAAGACGAGTTTCCCGTCGATGCGTAACTGCTGACAGCGCTCGAAACTCCGGAAATGTTCATTGCGAATATGGCCAATACGACGCAGCGGCGAAGCGCCCGTAGACGTATCTTAGTACTTGGCCGCCACTCCGCAAGAAGCGACGGCCAATGCCCTAGAGAAGGGAATGAACTGTCAATAGAACCCGAGTTTGAAACAAGGGACAGCATCGGACAGCGCCGACGCGATGAGGATAAATTCGCGCCCGATGGCGTCGATACCAAAATGAACAGCCTTTTCCCCAAGGCTCATGGTGGGTTCGACGTAGCTGGCACTGTCGAGGAAGGCGGTCGCCTGATCGGCGGGAAGGGTCTGCATTTCCATGAAACAATCTCTTTGAATCGCGTGAAGATGAAAAAAACGCCGATCAAAGTGGCTGATCAGCATTTAGCGGCGAATTCTAGCAAAAAATTTAAGCAGCGCCTGCAGCGCTGGAGAGATCGTCCGACTGCGGATTTCCGCGACGAGGATGGAGTAGCGCGAACGTATAATCGCCGCTTTGCTTGGACACCTGATCATGCATCCCCAGTTCACCATTCGTCCCGCCAGCCGCGACCTCGATGCCGCCCTCCAGCACAAGATCGACAACAAGACCAAGCCGCTCGGCTCGCTCGGACAACTCGAAAAGATCGCACTGAAGGTCGGACGGATACAGAATACACTCTCGCCGAGCCTGACCAACCCGCACATGCTGATCTTCGCCGGCGATCACGGCGCGGCGACGGCAGGCATTTCGGCCTACCCGCAGGACGTCAGTTGGCAAATGGTTGAGAACTACCTGCGCGGCGGCGCCGGCGCCAACGTCTTCTCCCGGCTGCACGGCATGGAGATGGTGGTCATCGACGCGGGAGTCGCACACGAGTTCGGCGAGCGCGAAGGCCTGATCAACGCCAAGGTCTCGCCGACCGGCACGCGCAACTACCTCGTCGAACCGGCGATGACGCGCGAGCAATGCGAAACGGCGTTGGCGCGTGGCGCCGGTTTTGTCCGCGACGTCGTCGCCAAGGACTGCAACGTGCTTGGGCTGGGCGAAAAAGGGATCGGCAACACCGGTTCTTCCTCGCTGATCACCCACCTGCTGACAGGAGAACCGCTTGAAACCTGTGTCGGACGTGGCACCGGACTCGACGACGCCGGCCTGGCACACAAGCGTGCGCTGATGCAGAAGGCACTCGACCGCGCGCAGTTGCCCGCCGACGCCGACGTGATGACTGTACTGACCGAATTCGGTGGATTCGAGATCGTCATGATGGTCGGCGCCTATCTCGCCGCCGCGGAAGCCGGAGTCACGATCCTCGGCGACGGCGTCATCGCCACCTCGGCGCTGCTCGCCGCCGCGCGCATCGATCCGAATGTTCTCGACTACGTGGTCTTCTGCCACAAGTCGGCGGAGGCCGGTCATGCCGTGCAGTTGCGTGCGCTGAACGCCGACCCGATTCTTGACATCGGCATGCGTCTGGGCGAAGGAACCGGAGCGATGGTGGCCTACCCGCTACTTATGGCGTCGATGGCCTTCATGAACGAGATGGCAAGTTTCGAAACGGCGGGCGTCAGCAAGAACGTGCGATGACTTCGCGGGCATCGTTCCCCCTCCGGGCGCGGCGAAGCGCCCGGAAGGAACTCATTTTGATGCCACTCACATTCCCGTCGGTGCAGCAAAACCCCTAAAATTCCGTTTTTTTCAGTCGGCCTGCCGCAGAATGGCGGGGCACCCGACGCCTCGCAGACTTTCTCCCGAAAGAACGGAATGAAAAAACAGGCCTTCCTCGCACTCACTCTGTCGTTCGCCGCCCTGGCCCATGCGGCCACCGTCCAGCGATTCCAGCCGCAGGGCAAGGTCGCCAACCAGACGCAAATCACCGCACGCTTCAGTGCCGAGATGGTCAGGCTCGGCGACACGTCGGCAGCGTCGCCCTTCGATCTCGATTGCCAGAATATCTCCGGCGCCGGCCGCTGGGTCGATGCGCGCACCTGGGCGTGGCAACTCGCCCGCCCCCTGCAACCAGGCGAGCGCTGCGTGTTCTCCGCAAAATCGGGCTATACCTCGCCGACGGGTGAAACCATCAGCGGGAAGCCCCGTTTCGAACTCGTGGGTGCAGCGCCACGCCCCTGGCGCATTGTCCCCGCCGCAGAAAGCGCCATTGAGGAGGATCAGGCCTTCGTGATCAACGGCGGCAGCGCGCTGGACGTAACGTCCCTCGAACAGAATCTCTGGTGCGAGGCCGACGGAGTCGGCCAGCGGCTACCGGCCCGACCCGTCGCGGACGACATCCGGCGCCAGGTGCTCAAGCGCGTGGGCAACATGGGACCGGCGGCGCTCGTCGTTACCTGCAGCGAACGCCTGCCTGCCGGCGCCCGAGCCAGACTGGTCTGGGGCAAGGGAAT
>QKII01000121.1 GCA_003249625.1 Propionivibrio sp.
TGTATGTCGTCTGGCGTCTCATCCGGCAGACAACGCGCAAGAACAGCCAACGCAACGATGCCGATCATGCGGTTGCCCACATCAACCCCGAGACCGGACGATTCAGCTGGACGTGGAAAACTGCCGGCGTGTTTGCCGGATTCGGCGCGCTCACCGGATTCATGACCGGCCTGCTGGGCGTCGGT
The DNA here is from genome assembly GCA_003249625.1 of Propionivibrio sp. Next base: position 186 of record QKII01000121.1, read on the forward strand.
GGCGGTTTCGTCATCGTCCCGGCCATGCGCCGCTACACCGACGCGTCGATGCACGGCATCGTCGCCACCTCGCTGCTGGTAATCGCACTGGTCAGCACGGGTGGCATCGTCGTCGCGGTCAGCAACGGCGCGACACTCCCCTCGCCGACGACCGCGCTTTTCGCCGTAGCGACTGCGCTGGGCATGCTCATCGGCAGAAAGTTGTCGCCCCGCTTCTCGGAAACTACCATTCAACGTGGATTTGCCTTTGTCCTGCTGTGCTCGGCAGCGAGCATGCTCTTCAAGGCATTCGGCAGCCTCTGATCAAGAAAAACCAAGGAGCGAAGCATGGGACAGCCCAACTCAATGCAGGTGGAAGGATTCTTCGACCCGACGACCAAGACGGTCAGCTATCTCGTGATCGACGTCTACAGCCGGAAAGGCGCGATCATCGACAGCGTCCTGGATTACGACCCCAAGGCCGGACGTACCAGCACCGCGTCGGCCGACACGATCATCGAACGCGTCCGCGAACTGGGCATAACGCTGGAATGGATTCTCGAAACGCACGTACATGCCGACCACCTCTCGGCAGCGCCCTATCTGAAGGAACGGCTGGGCGGCCGGATCGCCATCGGCGCGCACATCACGGCAGTGCAGAAATTCTTCGGTACGCTGTTCAACGCAGGTACGGGCTTCGCACATGATGGCAGCCAGTTCGACCGTCTTCTCGCCGACGACGAATCCTTCTCGATCGGTGCATTGCAGGTTCGCGCTCTCCACACGCCGGGCCACACGCCGGCCTGCCTGACCTACGTCATCAGCGACGGAACAAGCTCGGCCGCCTTCGTCGGCGACACCTTGTTCATGCCGGATTACGGCACGGCGCGCTGCGACTTCCCCGGCGGCGACGCGCGGACGCTCTATCGGTCGATCCAGCGCATCCTGAGCCTGCCGCCGGACACCACGCTCTACATGTGCCACGACTACCTCCCCGGCAATCGCGAACCCCGCTTTGTCACCACGGTGGGCGAACAACGCGCTGAAAACGTTCACATCCACGACGGCGTCGGCGAGGAAGATTTCGTGGCCATGCGCACAAAACGCGACGCCACGCTCGACATGCCGGTGCTGATCCTGCCGTCGGTGCAGGTCAACATGCGCGCGGGCCAGTTTCCCGAACCCGAGAGCAACGGCATCCGCTACCTCAAGATTCCGCTGAACGCGGTGTAACCGGCGGGTATTCAGTCAGCGCTTCTTGCCACGTTGATGAAAAGCGCCGTGAGGTCCGCGAGTTCACGATAGAACCGGCATTGCGCGCCTTCGAGGACGGCGGTCTGGAAGTCCGGAAACCAGCGGTCGAGATGGCCGGAAATCAGGCGTTCGCTTAATACCTCGATTTCCTTGAAAGCAGCGTCACCTCCATCGCGTACGGCCGCTGCGCGGCGGAACAGCAGGGTGTAAAGAAATTCTAGTTCGACGGCCAAATGGTCGGGAAGATCGCGAAAATCCGGATCGACCTCGAAGCCGCCGTCGGCATACAGATCGTCAAGCGCCTGCATGACGTCGACAACCGATTCCCCTCCCTTGGCAAGCCATGCCGATTCGTAAGGGACGGCCAGCGTGCCGACCGGCCCAAGAAACAAATGCGCATAGTCGACCAGCAAATCCTGAGGAGTAACCGATTCGAACGCCGATTTAAGGTCGCGGGCACGCGCTGCCAGATCGGCGTCGATATGCCCTGCTGCTTCAATCAGCGAGTCGAACAGTCGCTCCTCGGAGAATTCCGGAGCGGGTTCGTAGTAACAGGCGGCAAGCAACCGGCACATGTCGGCCATCGCCGCGGTCCGAGCGAATTCTGAAGTAGTCATGTTTCTTCCGAAGCAGGTGGCGCCAGTGAACGACGCCGTCGATTATCCAGCACACATCATCCCGGTGGAAGCCGGGATGATGTTGCACCTGACCGACGCAGCCTATGACCGCGCGCTGTACTTGCCAACGTAGAACACGTTCGGACGCGTTCCGGCCTCCGGTTTCAGAACGAAGCTCTGCTTTGCCGCCAGTACTTTCGAAATCGCGGAGTTCGGATCATCCTGATCGCCGAATATGCGCGCCTGCGACGGACACACCTCGACGCAGGCCGGTTGCAGGCCGTTGAGCGTGCGGTGCGCGCAGAACGTGCATTTCTCGACAATGCGCTTCTTCCGCAACGGCCCGACGTCCTTCGACTCGTACTCGTTCATCGACGGTACGGCGGCACCCGCCTTTTTCGCTGTCTCCGCGCCCGACGATGTTCCGCCGGCGATCAAAGCAGTGCCATCCTCCCACTTCGGATGCAGCGACTTGTAGCGCCCGTTGAAGCTGATCACGCTGTACGTCTCACCACTGAGGCTGGCCGCGTCGAGTTCTTCGTGGCTGTACGGGCAGGCCGTCTGGCACTCGCGGCAACCGATGCACAGCGACGGATCATGCATGGTGATGCCCTCCGGCGTCTTGTACATCGCCTTGTTCGGCTTGACCGGGCAGACTTCGACGCATGCAGCTTCGGAGCAGTGGTTGCACAGCACAGGCATGACCCAGTGCTTCGTGTTCGGGAACGTGCCCTCCGTCTTCATCACAAAGTCGGCCCAGTTAAAGCTCTGGCCGTCCTCTTCGTCACGGTCACGTGTAGTGTTCTCCGCCTTGCAGGCGAAGGCGCAGGCGCCGCACCCGACGCAGCGTTGCAGGTCGATAACCATTCCAAATCGCATTTTTATCTCCTAAGCTCGTTGGGTCAGACCGCAATCTTCTGGATGCGCACGCCGGTGAATCCGCCATTGCGTGCCGTGGCACCACTCAAGCGGTCATAGTCGTCGACAAGAAGTTCGTTGTTGTTGGCGCCACGCGCCTTCTTGCCGAAATCCTCCGACGCCACGCGCCCATAGGCCCAGTGCCCTTGACCAAAACACTTGGCCACCGTGCCGGGACGTACCCCCTCCCATAGCCGCAATCTCGCGACGATCGATCCAGTCGTCGAACTCACGCGCACCATATCGCCCGTCTTCAAACCCAGCTTCGCACCGTCCGCGGGATTCATCTTCAGCACGTCATCCCACGACACGTCGCCTGGATCGACCTTCTTGAACTCCTGATACCAGGTCAGGTTCGCCGAGCGCCCTTCGCGGTTGAGACGCGACTTGTAGTCGATGAAGGTAAACGGATATTCGGCCTCGCTGCCATGCCGTTTCGGCGGCTCATAGTGCGGCACGAAGGCAACATCGCCGCGCGCCACGTAGCCGGATACCGTCATGATGTCGTCGACGTTCGTCTCGTACTTCTTCGCGTGCTCGAGCAGCCCTTTCTTCGCGGTTTCGCTGTAGAACTCGAACTTCTTGCTGACGGTGTGGAACTTGCCACCCCAGTTCTTCTTGAGCGTGTATTTCGGACCGCTGAACATGCCGCGGGCACGGTAATCGTCCCAGCCCTTGAGCGGCGGATCGCCCT
>QKII01000027.1 GCA_003249625.1 Propionivibrio sp.
TGCGTATCGTCGAGCGGGATGCCTTTGCTCGCGTCGAGCGCTTGATCGTCGGCAAGGTTGCCAATGGAGGCCCGAAGCGCTTGGCGAAGGGCACCGAGATTTCGCGCGAGTACCTCGATGGTATCGACTCCCATCACTGGTTCGATATCCGCATGGCTGACGAAGAGGTCGCACATCAGCTGGAATCGCTGCGTGACAGCCTTGAGCAGACGCGCAAGGATTTTGATCTTGCCTTCGAGGAAAAACGCAAGAAACTGACGCAAGGCGACGAATTGCCGCCTGGCGTGCAGAAGATGGTCAAAGTGTACGTTGCCGTCAAGCGGCGTCTTCAGTCAGGCGACAAGATGGCGGGCCGGCACGGAAACAAAGGTGTTGTATCGCGCATTGTGCCAGTCGAGGATATGCCGTACATGACGGATGGCCGTTCGGTCGATATCGTCTTGAATCCGTTGGGCGTTCCTTCCCGGATGAACGTAGGGCAGGTACTTGAAGTCCACCTAGGTCTTGCGGCAAAGGGCATCGGCTTCAGGATCGGTGAAATGTTGCGTCGGCAGGCGAACGCCAAAGATCTCCGCGAGTTCCTCGACAAGGTCTATAACACCAACGGACGTTCTGAGAACCTTGATGAGCTCTCGGACGGCGAGATCCTGGAAATGGCAGGGAACCTTGAGGCTGGCGTGCCCTTCGCGACGCCGGTTTTCGATGGCGCCAAAGAAAATGAAATCAAGGAAATGCTCCGCCTCGCAGGAATGCCAGAATCCGGCCAAATGACGCTGTTTGACGGCCGTACCGGAGACCCCTTCGAGCGCCAGGTGACCGTTGGCTACATGCATATGCTGAAGCTGCACCACCTTGTCGATGACAAGATGCATGCTCGCTCTACTGGCCCCTATTCCCTCGTCACGCAACAGCCGCTGGGCGGCAAGGCGCAATTCGGTGGTCAGCGTTTCGGCGAGATGGAAGTCTGGGCCCTTGAAGCTTATGGCGCCTCGTACGTGTTGCAGGAAATGCTGACAGTCAAATCCGACGACGTGAATGGGCGTACAAAGGTCTACGAAAATATCGTCAAGGGCGACCACAAGATCGATGCCGGAATGCCGGAATCCTTTAATGTCCTTGTGAAGGAGATCCGTTCCCTGGCCATCGATATTGATCTAGATCGATATTGATTTCGTATCGGACAGAGTTGCACGGTCACAATTGCCCCGGTGAACAACCGGGGCTGAAGAAATTGGGTTCTCCCCAAACGGAGCGTAAGAATGAAAGCACTGCTTGATTTGTTTAAACAGGTAACGCAGGAAGAACAATTTGATGCGATTACCATCGGTTTGGCTTCACCAGACAAGATCCGGTCTTGGTCGTACGGCGAAGTCAAGAAGCCGGAAACAATCAACTATCGCACCTTCAAGCCTGAGCGTGATGGCTTGTTCTGTGCCAAGATCTTCGGACCGATCAAGGATTACGAGTGCCTGTGCGGGAAGTACAAGCGTCTCAAGCACCGCGGTGTAATTTGTGAGAAGTGCGGCGTCGAGGTAACGCTTTCGAAAGTGCGCCGTGAGCGGATGGCGCATATAGAGCTGGCGTCGCCTGTTGCCCACATCTGGTTCCTCAAGAGCCTGCCTAGCAGGCTTGGAATGGTGCTGGATATGACCTTGCGAGACATCGAACGTGTGCTCTACTTCGAAGCGTTTGTCGTTTGTGACCCTGGGATGACGCCGCTGAATCGTGGACAACTGCTTACCGAAGATGACTATCTGGCCAAGGTAGAGGAGTACGGTGACGACTTCTATGCAGCAATGGGGGCGGAAGGCATCCGCGAATTGCTGCGCTCTCTTGATCTGAACAGCGAAGTCGACCTGCTTCGCTCCGAACTCGAGACAACCTCCTCGGAAACCAAGAGCAAGAAATACTCCAAGCGACTGAAGATCCTTGAGGGCTTCCAGAAATCGGGGATCAAACCCGAATGGATGATTCTCGAGGTGTTGCCGGTGCTTCCGCCAGACCTGCGCCCGCTGGTGCCTCTGGATGGCGGTCGTTTCGCCACCTCCGACCTTAATGATCTCTATCGCCGCGTAATCAACAGAAACAACCGGCTGAAGCGCCTCCTCGAACTCAAGGCACCGGAAATCATCGTGCGCAACGAAAAGCGCATGCTGCAGGAAGCGGTTGACTCGTTGCTGGACAACGGACGGCGTGGCAAGGCGATGACCGGTGCGAACAAGCGACCGTTGAAATCGCTTGCCGACATGATCAAGGGCAAGGGCGGTCGATTCCGTCAGAACTTGCTCGGCAAGCGAGTGGACTACTCCGGCCGTTCGGTTATCGTGGTCGGCCCGCAGCTCAAGCTGCATCAGTGCGGTCTGCCGAAGCTGATGGCGCTCGAACTGTTCAAGCCGTTTATCTTTAACCGTCTCGAAATCATGGGACTGGCAACAACCATCAAGCAGGCCAAAAAGATGGTCGAGATGCAGGAGCCGGTCGTCTGGGATATTCTCGAAGAAGTCATTCGCGAACATCCCATCATGCTGAACCGCGCGCCGACGCTCCACCGTCTGGGTATTCAGGCGTTTGAGCCGACGTTGATCGAGGGCAAGGCGATTCAACTGCACCCGCTCGTCTGTGCGGCCTTCAACGCTGACTTCGACGGTGACCAGATGGCGGTGCACGTACCGCTGTCCCTCGAGGCGCAGATGGAAGCGCGCACCTTGATGCTGGCGTCGAACAACGTCCTGTCTCCGGCGAACGGGGACCCGATCATCGTTCCGTCGCAGGACATCGTTCTCGGTCTGTATTACGCCACCCGCGAGCGTATTAACGCCAAGGGAGAGGGGATGGCGTTCCTGGATCTGGCGGAGATTACCCGCGCCCTGCAGGCTGGCGAATTGGAGCTGCACGCAAAGATCTCGGCACGTATCCGCGAATACGAAAAGAACGACGAGGGCAATTGGGTCGAGAAGATTACTCGGTATCAGACGACTGCCGGCCGTGCGCTGCTGTCGGAAATCTTGCCGAAGGGGCTGCCGTTCAGCGTTCTGGACAAGCCGCTGAAGAAGAAGGAAATTTCAAGGCTGATCAATTCTTCCTTCCGCCGTTGCGGTCTGAAAGAAACCGTTATTTTCGCCGACAAGCTGATGCAGAACGGGTATCGCTTGGCGACGAGGGCTGGGATCTCGATTTGCTCCGACGATATGTTGGTCCCCACGCAGAAGGGCGACATCATTGCGGCTTCCGAAAAGGAAGTCAAAGAGATCGAAAGCCAATACACCAATGGTTTGGTCACCAACGGCGAACGCTATAACAAGGTGGTCGACATCTGGGGGCGCACCGGTGATCAGGTCGCTAAAGTAATGATGGAGCAGTTGGGCCAGGAGGAAGTCGTTGACCGTCACGGAAAGACAGTCAAGCAGGAATCGTTCAATTCCATCTATATGATGGCTGATTCCGGGGCTCGTGGTTCCGCGGCACAGATTCGCCAATTGGCGGGGATGCGCGGCCTTATGGCGAAGCCGGACGGTTCCATTATCGAGACGCCGATCACGACGAATTTCCGCGAGGGGCTGAACGTTCTGCAGTACTTCATCTCGACGCACGGTGCACGGAAGGGCTTGGCGGATACGGCGCTGAAGACTGCCAACTCCGGATATTT
>QKII01000154.1 GCA_003249625.1 Propionivibrio sp.
CGCCCTGCGCAAGAGCGAGGAGCGCTATCGGACGGTGTTTCAACATACGATCGACGCCATCAGCCTGTCGAGGATCGCGGACGGCGTCTATCTCGAAGCGAACGACGCTTTTTTCGAAATGTCGGGATACACCCCCGACGAAATCATCGGAGCACCCGGAGGAGCACAACTCATCTGGCACGATCAGTCGAAATTGAGGGAAATTCAGGAATTGCTTTCTACAGACGGAGAAGTAAGGAATTACGAAGCCTGTTTCAGACGGAAGAACGGCGACGTGTTCTGGGGCCTCGTTTCGTCACGAGTGCTCGAGATCGACGGCGTCCCCTGTCGGACCGCGATAACTCACGACATCACCGAACACAAGAAGGCCGACGAACTCATCAATCGGCTGGCGTATTTTGACCAACTGACGCAACTCCCCAATCGCATCCAGTTCGTAGACCGGCTTCAGCAAACGATGGAAACCCAAATGCGGAGCGGTACCTTCGGCGCCCTATTGCTCATCGACCTGGACAATTTCAAGATTCTGAATGACACCCGCGGCCACGACTGCGGCGACCTGCTGCTCAAGCAGGTCGCGGAACGACTGGTGTGCTGCGTCAAATCGGGCGATATGGTCGCCCGATTTGGCGGTGACGAGTTCATCGTCATGCTGGCCGATCTTGGAACTACGGAACAGGCTGCCGCAACGCAGGGAGAAGCCATTGCGAAGGCCATTTCATCCGTCCTGAACCAGGAATTTCGTGTAAAGGCCGGTATCCACCGCAATACGGCCAGTATCGGGATCTGCATGTTTAATGGTCCCGAAGTCGCAACGGAAACGCTGCTGAAGCAGGTTGAACTGGCAATGTATCGGGCGAAGCATGCGGGCAGAAACCTGATCCAGTTTTTCGATCCGGCAATGGAGGTTGCGATTGAAAAACGTGCCGCGCTGGAAAACGACTTGCGCGATGCGCTTCTCGAAAAGCAGTTTGTTCTGCACTATCAGGCACAGATCGCTGGCTCACAGCTCGTTGGCGCTGAAGCCTTGGTGCGTTGGCACCACCCCCAACGAGGGATGGTTTCACCGGGTGAATTCATTCCAATAGCTGAGGAAACCGGGCTGATCCTGCCCTTGGGGCTATGGGTCTTGGAAACAGCATGCGTCCAACTGGTGAACTGGGGACGTAACCCCGGCGTTGAGCACCTGACGCTTGCGGTCAACGTGAGCGTCCAGCAGTTCAATCAAGCCAACTTTGTTGAACAGGTTATCGATGTCTTGCACAAAACGGGGGCCAACCCGAATCGGCTCAAACTGGAACTGACGGAAAGCCTCATGGCCTCCAATGTCAATGCCATCATCGAAAAAATGCACGCCTTGAAGGCTAAAGGAATCCGATTCTCGCTCGATGATTTCGGAACAGGCTACTCATCCCTCTCCTACTTGAAACGTCTTCCGATAGATCAGCTGAAAATCGACCAGACCTTCGTTCGAGATTTATTGGTAAGTCCGGACGATATTGCCATCGCCAAGACCATCATCAAGCTGGGGCAGAACATGGGGCTTGGAGTGATTGCCGAGGGTGTCGAAACGGCTCAACACCAGGCATTCCTGGCCGAATTGGGATGCAAGGCTTACCAGGGGTACTTCTTTGGCCGCCCCATGCCGATTGCGGATTTTGAACAACGACCGGAATTCAGGGAGCTGGGCGCCTGAAATTCAGGCCGCGTCATTTTGACCGACAAGAGCCAGAGGATCGTCCATCACGCAAGGCCGCCGACAAACCGCTCCCTGTATCGCATACCCCGCTCAAACGCCATATATCTCTGCGGCCACCTCGCGCAAGTGCCGCAACAGCAGATTGGCGCCTTCGCTCAACACCTGGTCACGCGACGTGATGATGCCGAAGCGCTCCATGTGACACGGAATCTCGATCGGCAGGATCGCCAGTTCGCCGCTGGCCACATAATAGTTCGCCACCTCGACCGGCATCACGTGCAGGAAGTCGGTCTGCTGCAGCAGGCTAATGGTCACCGACATCGCCGTTGTTTCGACGACGTTCGACGGCATGTCGAGGTCAGCGCGGCGGAACATCATGTCGAAGCGGTTGCGCAGGATGCTGCCGCGCGCGGAGAGAATCCATTTGGCCAGAGACAATTCCTTCAGCGTCAGCCCCCTGCGTGCAGCAAGCGGATGCCCGCGGCGGCCAACCACACACACCACCTCCTCGGTCATGTCCTCGTAGAGCAGGCTCGGTTCATCTTCCTGTTCGAGAATCCGGGCGACCAGAAAATCGAGACGCTCCTGCTTGAGTTCAACGACCAGATCGTTGCTGGTAGCGACCTCGACACCGATATTCAGGTTCGGCGCCTCTTCCTTGGCGCGAGCGATGGCCTTCGGAATCAGGGTCATTGCCGGCGCAACGATCACACCGATATTCACATGACCTGACAAGCCGGCTCGCAGCGAGGCTATCGAGTCCTGTCCGTGCGCCAGGTGAGCCAGCGCCATTCGTACATGGCGAATCATCGTTTCGCCATACACCGTCGGACGCACGCCGCGCGGCAATCGCTCGAACAGCGGGACGCCGAGCAGTTCTTCGATGTCCTTGAGCATTTTCGACGCCCCCGGCTGCGTCATGTTCGCCTCGTCGGCGGCCTGATGCATGTTCCGCGTCTCGTCCAGCGCAAGCAGCAAAAACATGTGCCGCGTTTTCAGGCGCGTTCGCACTCGGCGCGCCACATCGTTTTCATTCATCACGCCCCCTGAAACCACCGTAACACCGATACCAATAATGGTATCGGAAATTACGATTAATTCATTTGTTTTGTATTTTCCGAATCCTTAATCTCGCCTCCACAAAAACAACAACGCATCAACGTAAACGTTCGCGGGGGCCTTTTTCCCACGCATCACGATCAACCGTTGCACACGACACCAATCAATCAATGGGAGGCATCAAGATGGAATTCCGTTTCACCACGCTCGTCACGATACTGGCCGCAACGGCCGCCACCATGCAAGCACCGTCTGTTTTGGCACAAGGCACCCAGGAGCGCAATTTGCGGCTCGGCATCTGCATCGCAGAAGAGCATCCACTGGGCCAAGGTTCCAACAAATTCGCGCAGATCATGGACAAGCTGAGCGGCGGCAAGACCAAGGTCAAGCTTTTCCCGGCATGCCAGCTTGGTTCGGAAACACAGCAGATCGCCGCGGTACGCGGCAACGTGCAGGACATGACGATCGTTTCCTCGGCCCCCCTGGCCACGATCATCAAGGAATTCCTGCTGTTTGACCTGCCGTTCCTCTTCCAGAACGAGCGGGAAACCGACACGGTCCTCGACGGAAAGCTCGGCCAGCACATGCTCGATCTGGCCAAGTCGAAGAACATGATCGGCCTGTGCTACTGGGAAAACGGTTTCCGGCAGCTGACCAACAGCCGCCGCCCGGTTGCCAAGATGGAGGACATGGCGGGCCTGAAGCTGCGCGTGATGCAGAACCCCGTCTATATCGAATCGTTCAAGGCGATGGGCGCCAACGTCACGCCGATGCCGATGCCGGAGCTTTACTCGGCACTCGAAACGAAGGCAATGGACGCGCAGGAAAACCCGATCCCCAACATCCACGCCAACAAGATGAACGAGGTGCAGAAGTA
>QKII01000163.1 GCA_003249625.1 Propionivibrio sp.
CTTCACTCCGGTAGTGCGCGAAGGGTATCGCATCGGGGCGCCGGGACCGGGCACCTACCACGAGCGGCTCAACACCGATTCGCAGCACTACGGCGGCAGCAACGTCGGCAACCCGTTCGGCCGCGTAGAGGCCGAACCGACGCCAGCACACGGAAGAGATTGGTCGATTTCGCTGACACTGCCGCCGCTGGCCACGGTATTTCTTGAATGGGAACCCTGATCCCGTACGACGGCTTGCAGGAAGGCCGCCCCTGGCCGCTCGGATCGCACTGGGATGGCGAAGGCGTCAACTTCGCTGTTTTCTCTGCCCATGCAGAACGCATCGAGCTGTGCATCGTCGAACAGGGAAAAATCAGCGCGCTCCCACTGCCGCGCTGCACTGACCAGATCTGGCATGGGTATCTGCCGGGCGCAGCTCCTGGCCTGTGCTACGCCTTCCGCGCCTACGGCCCGAATACCGACGGCCACCGCTTCGATCCGCAACATTTGCTGATCGACCCATATGGCCGGGGGCTGACCGGCCGTTTTGCCTATGATTCGTTCGTTCCGCCGGAACAGCAACTGAAATCCAGTGTTGTCCACGAACCGTTCGATTGGGGTGATGATGCGCCACCCGCCACGCCTTGGTGCGACACGGTGCTCTACGAAACCCACGTCAAGGGTGCAACTCAAGATCATCCTGACGTCCTGCAATCACAGCGCGGTACCTACCTCGGCTTAGCCTCGTCGGCCATGCTGGCGCATCTCAAGCGACTCGGCGTCACCGCCGTCAAACTTCTCCCGGTACACAGCTTCCTCGACGAGAAGCGCCTGTTGCAAGGCGGACTGAAGAACTACTGGGGCTACAACACGCTGTCCTTCTTTGCGCCGGAACCGCGCTACGCCACGCCCGACGCGCTCTCCGTCATCAACGAGTTCCGCACCATGGTCCGAACGCTGCACAAGGAAGGCATCGAAGTCATCCTTGACGTGGTATTCAACCACACGGCGGAAACCGATGAATTCGGCCCGACGCTGTCCTACCGCGGCCTCGACAACGCCAGCTACTACCGGCTCCGACACGACAACCCGCGCCTGTACGAAAACTATTCGGGCTGCGGCAACACCTTCAACGTAGCCCACCCGCGCGTGCTGCAGCTGGTCATGGATGCCCTGCGCTACTGGGTCATCGAAATGCATGTCGATGGCTTTCGCTTCGATCTGGCGGCCGCGCTTACCCGCGACAGCGCGTTCCTCGCGACACTCGGCCAGGATCCTGTGCTGTCGCGCGTCAAGCTGATCGCAGAGCCTTGGGATCTCGGACCCGATGGCTACCGCCTCGGTCGTTTCCCCCCGGGGTGGAGCGAATGGAACGACCGTTTTCGCGACGACATCCGCGGCTTCTGGCTGACGGGAGAAACCAGCATTGGTGGGTTGGCCCAGCGGATTTCGGGTTCAAGCGAGATTTTCCGCAACAGTGGCCGCTCTCCATTCGCCGGCGTCAACTTCATCACCGCGCACGACGGCTTCACGCTGCGCGACCTGGTCAGCTACAACCACAAACACAATCAGGCCAACGGTGAAAATAACCGCGACGGCCACGGCCATAACATCTCTTGCAACTGCGGCGTCGAGGGTGAAACCGACAACCCGGCGGTTCTTGAACGGCGAATGCGCCTGCAACGTGCGCTACTCACCACGCTATTTGTCTCTCAGGGCATCCCGATGCTTCAGGGCGGCGACGAGATCGGCCGAACCCAGTCGGGCAACAACAATGCTTACTGCCAGGACAATACCTTGACCTGGCTCGACTGGAAACACGCCGACGAAAGCCTCGCCGAATTCTGCTCCAGTCTGATTCGCACACGACAGCGCTTTGCGCAACTGCGCCGACACGACTGGCTCACAGGCGCGCCGGACCGGAATGGACTGCGCGACGTGATCTGGTGGCACTTCGACGGTCGGGAGATGCGCGCGGACGACTGGAACGCCGCGCACGCCGGAACACTCGGCGCGATTCTTTCCCCTTCAGTGCCGGGGGGGGAAACCCTGCTACTTCTGTTCAACCGCACCGCTATTCCGCACTCGGCGACGCTCCCTGCGGGCGATTGGCTGCTTTGTTGCGACACCGCAATGGACCGGCCTTTCGCAGCAGACACGCGGCGCTCGCATACATCCCTTGCTGCGTGCAGCGTGCAACTTCTTTCGCAAGGATAAAGCCATGACCTACAACCGACACAGCGGCATCCTGCTCCATCCGACCTCACTCCCGGGCCGCTTCGGTTCCGGCGATCTCGGACCCGCCGCCTATCACTTCGTCGACTGGCTTGTCGCGGGTGGTCAGACACTGTGGCAGATCCTCCCGCTAGGGGGCATCGGCCCGGGGAATTCGCCGTACATGAGCCCGTCGGCATTCGCAGGAAACGAACTGTTGATCGATCTGGAGCACTTGCGCGACTGCGGCTGGCTCACGGACACGGACATCGCCCCCGACCCGCTCTTCAGGAACGACCGCGTCAATTATCCCGTCGTCAAACCTTTTCGCATGTCCCGGCTTAGGCTCGCCGCAGAGCGATTCTTTGCCGACCCGCGTCAGGATGCACGCAAGGACTTTCTGGCATTTTGTCAGCAAGAGTGCGACTGGCTCGAAGACTATGCGCTGTTCATGGCGCTCGATGGCAGGCTGAGTCCGTACGGCAAGGTCTGGCAGGATTTGCCTCACGAGCTTGTCCAACGCAAGGCCAAGGCACTGCGCGAGGCCGCAAATTCGCTGGTTGATGAGTGTAACTTCTGGCGTTTCTGCCAATGGTGTTTCAACGAACAGTGGATGGCCCTCAAGCGTTACGCCAACGAACGAGGCATCCGCATTGTCGGTGACATGCCAATATTCGTCTCGGCGCACAGCGCCGACGTGTGGGCGCATCAGCGGTTATTCGACCTCGACGCCACGGGCCATCCTCGCGTCATTGCCGGCGTCCCGCCGGACTACTTCAGCGCCACCGGGCAGCGCTGGGGCAACCCGCTCTACCGATGGACCGAGCACGCCAAAGACGGCTACACCTGGTGGACGGAACGTCTGCGCCGTGCGCTCAAGTTGACCGACGTCGTACGCATCGATCATTTCCGGGGATTCGAATCGTATTGGGAAATACCAGCCACCGCGCCAACGGCCATTAACGGACGCTGGCTTTCCGGCCCAGGAGAGGCGCTTTTCACCGAAATGCGAAAAGCATTGGAAATCAAGAACACAAAAGACCTGGGCGATATCAGAATCATCGCCGAGGATCTTGGCGTTATCACCCCTGAGGTCACGGCGTTACGCAAGGCCGTGGGTTTCCCCGGCATGCGCATCCTGCAGTTCGCCTTCGATGGTCATAGCGACAATCTGTATCTGCCGCACAACTTCGAGCCGCTCTCCGTCGTGTATACGGGCACACATGACAATGACACGACTCTCGGCTGGTGGCGCTCCCTTCCCGAACAGGACCGGCACTACGTGCGCCGTTATCTCGGCATCAGTGGCGAGGCGATTCAGTGGGACTTGATTCACGCCGCCTCGGCATCGGTCGCGGTCATTTTCATTGCCCCCATGCAGGACGTGCTTGGTCTTGACTCCTCCGCACGCATGAATCTACCCGGCACCGACGGCGGCTCTTGGGAATGGCGCTTTACCTGGGAGCAGGTCGCCCCGTGGCATGCCGAACGCCTCGCCGAACTAGGCCGCCTTTATGGTCGTACACCGCGCCGTCGAACCGATGATCCGACAGTTTTGGCACATTAACCACAGTCTCTCGTTGCAAAATGGCATCAAGGTAGCCACATAACATCTCCAGCATCTCAGATGTAGTAGGATTGAAGCGTACGTTTGATCGATGGGAATACGTTCATCTATCTTTGCATAAGGAACGATCATGGCTGAAGAAACCCCGAAGACCCCCACCAAGAAAACGGCGACACGGACAAAGAAGGCAGACACCGCCGCCACAACCGCCGTTGAAGTAAAAGCCAAGAAACCCGTAGTGGCAAAGGCGGCTACGAAGAAGGCAGCTGCTGCCGACAAGCCCGTAGTTGAGAAAAAGGAAGTCGCGAAGAAACCCGCTGCAACCAAGGCCGCCGCACCGCGCAAGACTGTGGATAAAAAAACACCTGCCAAGAAGGCGAAAATTACCGCCGAGCAGCGCTACCGGATGATTGCTGAAGCGGCCTACTACCGTGCCGAAAGCTGTCAGTTCAAGAGTGATCCACTACGTGACTGGATAGAAGCCGAGCGGGATATCGCGATCCTTCTTAGCGAAGCCGAGTAATCAGCAGGCGTACGATTCAAGGCACGAGCGGGTTTGAGGCTGTAAAAAAGGGGGTCCTGCGTTCAGGACTCCCCTCTTGAGTCTGGGTTACGCCAGCCGCACTAGCGACTGCGCGAAACAGAGCGCTCAGAGACCCCGGTAAAGCGCTTCATAGTGCTCCGCCGAATCGTCCCATGAGAAGTTCTGACGCATTCCTCGCTGCTGCACTTGCCTCCAGGCACCTTGGTTTTTGTAGAACGCGCAAGCATCGCTGATGCGCGCGCCGAGCGCATGACGCGCGGCGTCATCAAAAACAAATCCTGTTGCCCGGTCTGCCGCCAGCGTCTCATCGTTAATATCGATCACCGTATCGGCCAGACCGCCCACGCGCCGCACGAGGGGTAGCGTCCCGTAACGCAACGCGTACAGCTGAGTCAGCCCGCACGGTTCAAAACGCGACGGAACCAGCAGGACATCCGCTCCGGCCATGAAACGATGCGACATCGCTTCGTCATAACCGATATACACAGCGACATTCTCTGGATTGACCGAGGCTGCATAACGGAAGCCGGCTTCAAGATCACCCTCGCCGGTTCCGAGAACAGCCAGTTGCGCGCCTTCCCGAAGCAGCTCCGGCAATGCGGCCAGCAGCAGATCCATTCCCTTCTGCGAGGTCAAGCGACTGACCACGGCAAATAATGGCCCGCGCGCGTCGGTAGACAACCCGAACTCGGCCTGCAAGGCAGCCTTGCATGTCTTTTTTCCTTCCAGATCATCTGCCGTATAGGAGGCGGCAATCTTGGCATCGGCAGGGTTCCAGATCGAATAATCCACGCCGTTGAGAATCCCGGACAAATCGCTGCCACGATCCCTCATGACACCATCGAGACCACAACCAAACTCCGGAGTACAGATTTCGCGGGCATAGTTCGGACTGACCGTCGTAATCTTGCTGGAGTACACCAAGCCGGCTTTCAGGAAGGAAATCTTGCCGTGAAACTCCATCCCGTACGGCGTCAGCTTGCGTAACGGCAAGCCAAGGTCATGGTGACACTCCATCGGGAAAATACCGCGGAATGCGAGGTTATGGATGGTAAACACAGTCGGCGTTTTCAAGCCGGGATTCTGAACGATATAGGCTGACGCGAGGCCGGCATGCCAGTCGTGCGCATGCACGACGTCTGGAACCCACTGGCTGTCCAACTCTCCGGATGCCAGATGGGCCGCAACCCAGCCGAGCAGACCGAACCGGCGATGGTTGTCACTCCAGTCATGCCCGTCCGGGCCGACATAGGGATTTCCCTCGCGTCGATACAGGAATGGCGCCTCGATCACATAGGCCGGCAAACCACTGTCAGGCAAGCGGCCGATGCTGAGTGTTACGACTGCCGCACCAAAAACGGGCCCGATTTGAAGCACCGGCTTCAGGCCGACGACACCACCGAGAACGCCAGGCAAGCCGGGGAGCAGGACACGAACATCCAGCCCCCGATTCGCCAATGCCGGAGGCAACGACCCCATGACATCGGCAAGACCACCTGTCTTGACGAGAGGGAAAAGCTCCGAAGCTACGTGAAGTATGCGCATGTAATATACAAACCAATCCCAAAAAATTACCGCAGACGTTCGACCATTTGCCGCGTAACAAGAACAACGCCATTATCGGTGCGGCGGAAGCGGCGCGCATCTTCCGCGGGATCCTCGCCAATGACCATCCCCGGCGGAATACTTACACCGTGATCGATGATGCAGCGGTTCAGACGGGCACCTCGCCCGATTTCCACGTCCGGCAACAAGACCGACCAGTTGATCTTGGAATATGAATGCACCCGACAGCCGGAAAACAGCAGGGAGCGATTCAACTCGCCCGAGACAATGCAACCACCGGAAACCGTCGACTCGATAGCCACTCCATGCCGATCGATCTGGTTGTGTACGAATTTGGCAGCGGGCAGTTGCTGCTGATACGTCCACACTGGCCAATTCCTGTCATAGAGATTCAAGGCCGGATCGGTTGCAGTGAGGTCAATATTAGCCTCCCAGTAGGCATCGACCGTACCGGCATCCCGCCAGTAATCCTCCTTGCCCGGCCCCTCTTCCGGCGCATGTACGCAACTCCGGGAGAAATGATGCGCGTATACACACTTCTCCTTCACCGCGTAAGGAATGATGTCCTTGCCAAAATCGTGATTCGACGTCGGGTCGGCAATATCGCGGGACAATTGCTCATACAGGTATTTCGCATTGAAGATGTAGATTCCCATACTGCAAAGCGAAACTTCGGGCTTGCCGGGCATCGGTGGCGGATCGGCGGGTTTCTCGATGAAGTCGGTGACACGGTTGCTGCCGTCCACCGCGATGATGCCAAACCCCGACGCTTCCTTTCGTGGCACTTCGATGCAGGCCACCGAACACTCTGCTCCACTTTCGACGTGGTCTACCAGCATCGCCGCATAGTTCATCTTGTAAACATGGTCGCCGGCCAGAATCAGGACATACTGCGGAGATGGCAGGTAGTTTTCAAGAATATCGATGTTCTGATAAACGGCATCCGCCGTCCCGCGGTACCAGGACTCCTCGTCGACGCGCTGTTGCGCCGGCAAGAGGTCGACGAACTCATTATTCTCTCCACGCAGGAAGCCCCACCCGCGCTGGATATGCCGCAACAGACTGTGCGACTTGTACTGTGTCACGACGCCGATGCGCCGGATACCCGAATTGACACAATTTGACATGGCAAAGTCAACAATCCGGTATTTTCCGCCGAAGTAAACCGCCGGCTTGGCTCGACGATCCGTCAACTCGAACAGCCGGCTCCCACGCCCGCCTGCCAACACCAGCGCCACCGTTCTTCCGGGCAATTGAAAAGTTCTTCTCTCGATCATGTCGCCACTCCTTTTATTTCCCTGATCAAATCATCAAACACGTAATCGCCCTGCCGCCTAACTCACCACATCAGGCACGTTTCTTCCCGTAATCTCCTTGATATTGGCCAACTGTTCCGCCAGCGAGACGAGCGGCGCGAGCGACGTCTGTGTTGGCACCTCGTGAAGTGAGGCGTCCTCGACATAGCGCTCAAGATAGAGGCGAAGCGTCGCACCCTCCGTCCCCGTCCCGGACAGGCGGAACACCACGCGCGAGCCGCCATCCAGAAGCACACGTACCCCTTGATTCTCGCTGCGGGAACCGTCAATCGGGTCCGTGTAAGCGAAGTCGTCCGCAGCCGTAACTCGCAAACCGGCAATCTCACGCCCGGACAATTCCGGGAGTTTCGCCCGCAGTTCTGCAAAAAGACGCTCCGCCTTTTCCGTTTCGATACCCTCGTAATCGTGGCGGGAATAGACGTTGCGTCCGTACGTTTTCCAGTGATCGCGCACAATCTGGGCGACCGGTTCATTCCGTGCTGCCAGGATGTTCAGCCAGTAAAGCACGGCCCAAAGCCCATCCTTTTCACGCACATGGTTCGACCCCGTTCCCGCGCTCTCCTCGCCACACAAGGTAACCTTGCCGGCATCCAGCAGACTGCCGAAGAATTTCCAGCCTGTGGGTGTTTCGAAGCAGGGAATACCCAGCGACTCGGCGACGCGATCTACCGCGCAGCTCGTCGGCATGGATCGTGCTACGCCTGCCAGGCCGGCGGCATAGGCTGGCACGTGCATGTAATTGGCTGCCAGAACTGCCAGACTATCGCTCGGACTGACCACGAAGTCACGCCCGACGATCATGTTTCGGTCACCATCCCCGTCTGAAGCGGCACCGAACGACAGCCCTGACCGGGGATCAGCCAGAGCCGCAACCAGATCCGCCGCATAAACGGGATTTGGATCAGGATGGCCACCGCCAAAATCGGGCAATGGAACGCCATTAACCACGGTTCCGGCCGGCGCGCCAAGCCGCTGCTCAAGGATCGCTCGTGCATAAGGCCCGGTCACCGCATGCATCGCGTCGAAACGCATACGAAATTCGGGACGCATCAGCAGGTTGGAAATCCGTTCGAAATCGAACAGTGTTTCAAGCAATTCCGCATAGTCCGCAACGGAATCGATAACCTGCACCACCATGTCGCCGACGCGCGTTTCACCCAAATGACCGAGGTCGACTTCGTCCGATTCCACCCGCTTATAGCTCGAGATTTCTTGAGTCCGCCGATAAACAGCCTCGGTAAATGTCTCGTTGGCCGGACCACCATTACCCAGGTTGTACTTGATGCCAAAGTCGCCGTCCGGCCCGCCCGAGTTATGACTGGCCGAGAGGATGATTCCGCCGAAGGCCTGATGCTTGCGGATTACCGCGCTCGCAGCCGGAGTGGACAATATCCCGTTCTGCCCGACAAGAACGCGCCCAAACCCAGCCGCGGCCGCCATCCGCAGGATAGTCTGGATCGCCACATCATTGAAATATCGACCATCACCGCCGAGTACCAGTGTCTTTCCCTGTTGTCCGGACAACGTATCGAAAATCGACTGGACGAAATTCTCCAGATACCCCGGCTGAGCGAACACCTTGACCTTTTTTCGCAAACCCGACGTACCAGGCTTTTGTCCGGCGAACGGAGTAGTTGGAACGGTCACGACATGCATTTCAAAACTCTCCCTGTGTTTATCACCAATCGGATTCACTTGCGGCAATAGGCCAGCAGCCCCTGTGTCGACGCGTCGAACCCAGACGCCAACGAGGGATCGGCAAATGCAGGCAGAATCCTGCTGGCCATCGCCTTGCCAAGTTCCACGCCCCATTGATCGAACGAATTGATGCCCCAGATGGCACCCTGAACGAAAACCTTGTGCTCGTAGAGCGCGACAAGCGCTCCGAGCGTGCCTGGGCTGAGGTTTTTCAATAACAAGGTCGATGAAGGCTGATTACCGGCAAAGACACGGTGCGGCAACAGATCGACCATCTGTTCCGGAGTCAGCGCTTCTTTTTCCATACTCTCCCGAACTTCACTCTCCGTTTTGCCGAACGCCAGCGCGGCGCTCTGTGCAAAACAGTTCGACAGCAACGCCTCCTGATGTCCCGGCAAAGGATAGTCCGATCGCACTGATGCGATGAAATCACACGGAACCAATCGCCCCCCCTGATGCAGTAACTGGAAGAAGGCGTGCTGGCCGTTGTTGCCGAGTTCGCCCCAGACGATTGGCGAGGTCGCGCATTCGACCGGGTCGCCGCTGATGCTTACCGACTTGCCATTGCTCTCCATTTCGAGCTGTTGCAGGAAGGAAGGGAAATACTTCAGCGATTCGTTGTACGGCAGCACGGCATTGCTTGTCGCACCAAGAAAATTGGTGTTCCAGATACCGATCAGCGCCATGATCACCGGCAGGTTCTTCGCCAGTGGCGCCGAGCGGAAATGTTCGTCCATGCGCTCCGCGCCGCGCAACAATTCGTCAAAAACGTGAGGCCCTACCGAGATCATCAGCGCCAATCCGACCGCGGACCAGAGGGAATAACGTCCGCCGACCCAATCCCAGATCGGGAACACGCGATCACCGCTGATGCCGAACTGCACCGCCCGCTCCGGGCGGCTTGACACGGCGGCGAAGTGATTCGCGAGATTGACATCATCGCCAAGATTGGCCTTTAGCCAGTTGCGCGCCGTCTCGGCGTTCAGCATCGTTTCCTGTGTGGTAAACGTCTTGCTGACCACGACAAACAAGGTTGTCCGCGGATCGAGCGTCTGCAATAGCGGGGCCAACTGCGCCCCGTCGAGATTCGACACGTAGTGCACGCCGAGCGCCGGGTGGCTGATGGAGCGCAACGCCTGATTTACCATCTTCGGGCCCAGATCGGAGCCGCCGATTCCTATATTCACGACGTCGTGAATCACCATGCCCTGGTGCCCCATGCACTTGCCGGAGCGCAACGCCTCAGCGAACTCGCCCATCCGCTGCCGGGTACGTTGCACCTCTGGCATCACGTCGCACTGCACGTCGGGGAACGGTGCAGCAGAGCGGCGCAATGCGACATGCAAAACGGCGCGGTCTTCTGTGACGTTGATGTGATCACCAGCGAACATCCGTCCAATCCACTCGGGAAGGAACGCCTCTTCCGCCAGTTTGACCAGCAAATCAAGCGTTTCGGGCGACACTCGCTGTTTCGAGAAATCGAAAAGAATGTCGTCGAACGTGAGGCTGAGCTTTTCAGTACGCTGCGGGTCGCTTGCGAACAGTTCGCGGAGATGTGTCTTCTCTGTTTTTTCGCGATGAGCACAAAGATCCGCCCATACCCGCGTGGCCGTAATTGTCATTGAGGCAACCTCCACTTTTGTTCTTGATGGTTTTCCGGCCAACGGCCGAAAGCCGCTGCAATCAACGAATCCAAGGCTATTCTATGCCTAATGATCGCCGTTCAGCGACTCTTGAATCATAAAAATGTTTGCATCAGAATCGTTCTGATTCAATCCTCCCCGACAGGTTCCCCCACGCGAGAATCCCCTTCCTGACGGCCACGCCAGACATTTGATTTCCATGCAACAAAAATGTAACGGCCGCGACTGGAAATCTGACGCCAGTTGTCGGATAATATTGGCCCCTAATAGGTGATTCGCAGTACCCCCGCTGCCGGGGATATCGTGTCTTTGTGGTTCGCGTGGCGATGTGGTTTTCGCACCTTGCGCGCAACGAGAGCAGTCTGGCCCCCAGTCCCCAAGGGGTCGCCAAGACCATACCACAAGCAAAATCGCCCATTTTGAAGTCTGTTTTTTTAACGAGGAAAGTGAATCATGACTATCAAAGTAGGTATCAATGGTTTTGGCCGTATCGGACGCATGGTTTTCCGTGCCGCCGTGCAGAATTTCAGCGACATCGAGATCGTTGGCATCAACGATCTGCTTGAGCCCGACTACCTCGCTTACATGCTGACCTATGACTCCGTACATGGTCGCTTCAAAGGTGACGTCAAGGTTGAAGGCAACGACCTGATCGTCAATGGCAAGAAAATCCGCCTGACCGCCGTCAAGGATCCGGCCGAACTGAAGTGGAACGAAGTCGGCGCCGACGTCGTCGTCGAATCCACCGGTCTCTTCCTGACCAAGGAAACCGCAGCCAAGCACATCGCCGCTGGCGCGAAGAAGGTCATCATGTCCGCTCCTTCGAAAGACGACACCCCCATGTTCGTCTTCGGCGTTAACGACAAGACCTACGCCGGCCAGGACATCATCTCCAACGCCTCCTGCACCACCAACTGCCTGGCCCCTCTCGCCAAGGTCGTTAACGACACCTTCGGCATCAAGCGCGGCCTGATGACCACGGTGCACGCTGCCACCGCCACCCAGAAGACCGTTGACGGCCCGTCGAACAAGGACTGGCGAGGTGGTCGTGGCATCCTCGAGAACATCATCCCGTCCTCGACCGGTGCTGCCAAGGCTGTTGGCGTCGTCATCCCCGAACTGAACAAGAAGCTCACCGGCATGGCCTTCCGGGTGCCGACCTCCGACGTTTCCGTGGTCGACCTGACCGTCGAACTGAACAAGGAAGCCAGCTACGAAGAAATCTGCGCTGCCGTCAAGGCCGCGTCGGAAGGCCCGATGAAGGGCGTTCTCGGCTACACCGACCAGAAGGTCGTATCAACCGACTTCCGTGGCGAGTCGATGACCTCCGTCTTCGACGCCGAGGCCGGCATCGCGCTGGACAAGACCTTCGTCAAGCTGGTCTCCTGGTACGACAACGAGTGGGGCTACTCCAACAAGGTTCTGGAGATGGTCCGCGTAATCTCCTCGAAGTAATGTAAGACCCGGAAAAAAGGGCACTGCAAGGTGCCCTTTTTTTGTCTTAATGTAAGACCCGGAAAAAAGGGCACTGCAAGGTGCCCTTTTTTTGTCTTAACCCCCCAAAGAGAGTATTGCCATGACTTTCAAACGCCTCACCGACCTCGATGTCGCTGGCAAGCGCGTTTTCATCCGCGCCGACCTGAACGTACCCCAGGACGACAACCTGGCGATCACCGACGACACCCGTATCCGCGCCGCCCTCCCCGGCATCCAGTACGCACTGTCCAAGGGCGCTGCCGTGATGGTCACCTCGCACCTCGGCCGTCCGACCGAAGGCGAATTCAAGCCCGAAGACTCCCTCGCACCGGTCGCCAAGCGCATGTCCGAACTGCTCGGCAAGGATGTCCGACTGATCCAGAACTGGGTCGACGGCGGTTTCGACGTCAAGCCCGGTGACATCGTCATGCTGGAAAACAGCCGTTGCAACAAGGGCGAGAAGAAGTGCAACGACGAACTGTCGCAAAAGATGGCCGCACTGTGCGACGTCTGGGTAATGGATGCCTTCGGCACCGCCCACCGCGCCGAAGCCACCACCTACGGCATGGGCAAATATGCCAAGATCGCCTGCGCCGGCCCCTGCGTCGCGTCCGAACTCGAAGCCCTGACCAAGGCACTGGCCCAACCGGCCCGTCCGATGGTCGCCATCGTCGGCGGCTCGAAGGTTTCGACCAAGCTGACCGTGCTGGAAAGCCTGTCCGCGAAGGTAGACCAGCTGGTCGTCGGCGGCGGAATCGCCAACACCTTCCTGCTCGCCTCGGGCAAGAAGATCGGCAAGTCGCTGGCCGAGAAGGATCTCGTCGACCAGGCCAAGTCGGTGATGGCAAAGGTTGCCGTGCCGCTGCCGACCGATGTCGTCTGCGCCAAGGAATTCTCCGCCACCGCCGAAGCCACCATCAAGAGCGTTGACGACGTTGCCGACGACGACATGATCCTCGACATCGGCCCGCAATCCGCCAAGGCCCTCGCCGAAATCATCACCAAGGCCGGCACAGTGGTCTGGAACGGTCCGGTCGGCGTGTTCGAGATGGACTCGTTCGCCAACGGCACCAAGGAACTGGCCAAGGCAGTCGCCGAATCGAAGGCCTTCACCCTGGCCGGCGGCGGCGATACCGTCTCGGCGATCAATGTCTTCAAGATCGAGGACAAGGTCGGCTACATCTCCACCGCTGGCGGCGCCTTCCTGGAGTTCCTGGAAGGCAAGCGCCTCCCGGCCGTGGACATTCTTGAGTCGCGCGCCAAGGACTGATCCCGAGCGATCCGCGCAGCCTGATTCCGGCTGCGCCGATTCGTGAAGCGGCACCGCTATCGCTGACGATACCGGTGCCGCTGCACTTCCCCTACCGCCCTAGAAATCCACGGCTATCCCCCCTGTGTCTTTCTGAAAGATTCGCCAGCATGGACGTTCATCTCTATTTTTCGTTGATCCCAGAAGCGCTGATCGCTTCGAATCTTCCTCCGGAGAAATTCGGCCAATACTACGCCACCGGGAGCGGCTACAAATCCAAGGGCCAGAGCCTGTTTTTCGAGGTCGATCCAACTTTCCGCAGCGAGCACTTCGAAATCGACACGGCCATCGCCCGTTGCACCCCCTCCGATGACGGAACACCCAAGCACTCGGTCTATATCGCTGTCTACCGCGTGCTCGAGCACCTGCCAATCGCCGCACTGGGAAAACTCTACCTGACGACTGCCTACGGACACACGCTGGGACTTGAACGCGGCAAACTGCCTGGAAAAACGGATCAAGGCTTGCACCTTTACCAGGATCTCGTCCCGGTTAACAGCCTGGTCGTCAGCAACCTTGAGCCAAAGGCCTTCTATCGCAGCGTCACGGTTAACCCAGCGAAATTCATCCAGTTTCCGGGGCTGTTCTTTGTTGAACTGGAATTGGGCGAACTGGCGAACGACCCGGAAAACGGGAAAGTTGGCGACCTGCCCTACCCGTTCATACATCATCTGCGCGAGGCGCTGATGACGCTAAAACCCGCCACAGGCGAACAGCCCAGTCCGAAGGACAGCAAAATGGTCCATCGCGTGCATTCGCTGGACTTCCCCTACCGCATGGTGCATAAGGGTTTTTACGTCGGTAACGGCCCCGACGTCGCGTTCTACCCGATGCTCTCCCATCGTGAACTGCGCGACAAACACGCCCAGTGGTGGCGCTCGGCCGGCCTTTAATAAGCCGCTGGATGCTCCGGACATCCTTTCGCGTGGTATCCGGAACAGAATTGCGGCATCATCCTGAACCAATCGCCCCGATGGCATGCCAAAGCGGGCGTTCATCAACGCGAAACACGATTATCGGATTGTAGGAGGATCGGACCACCGATCTTTCCCGTCATTTAGCACAAGGACTTCCATGGCCCGCCATACAAAAATTGTTGCCACCCTCGGCCCGGCGTCGCGAGACCCACAAATCCTCGAAACCCTGATTCGCACCGGCGTTGACGTTGTTCGCCTTAATTTCTCGCACGGCAAGGCGGAAGACCACATTCAGGCTGCGACCGAAGTCCGCCGGATTGCGGCAAAGCTGGGACGCTCGATCGGCATCCTCGCCGACCTTCAGGGACCGAAGATCCGGATCGGCAAGTTTGAGGAAGGCAAGATATTCCTCGAGACTGGCGAGAAATTCATTCTCGACGCGCAATGCGAACTGGGCAATCACGAACGAGTCGGGCTCGACTACAAGGCACTGCCCGGCGACGTCGGAAGCGGCAACATCCTGCTGCTTGACGACGGTCGCGTCGTGCTGGAAGTCGAAAAGGTCGTCGCGCATGAGATCTTCACTGTAGTGCGTCACGGCGGCCCTCTGTCCAACAACAAGGGCATCAACCGCCAGGGCGGCGGGTTGTCCGCACCAGCGCTGACAGCGAAGGACATGGACGACATCAAGACGGCCGCGCAGATCGGCGCCGACTTCCTCGCTGTCTCCTTCCCCAAGAGCGCGTCCGACATGTACATGGCGCGCCAGCTGATGCTGGCCACCGGCGGCCACGCGCTGACCATCGCCAAGATCGAGCGCGTCGAAGCGGTTGCCGCCCTCGATGAAATCCTCGACGCCTCCGACGGCCTGATGGTGGCCCGTGGCGACCTCGCCGTCGAAGTGGGTGATGCAGCGGTCCCGGCCCTGCAGAAGCGCATGATCCGGCGTGCTCGCGAGAAGAACAAGCTGGCCATTACCGCGACACAGATGATGGAATCGATGACGCATTCCCCGGCGCCGACACGGGCAGAAGTCTCCGACGTCGCCAATGCCGTGCTCGACGGCACCGACGCGGTCATGCTCTCCGGCGAAACCGCGGCTGGCGAGTTTCCGGTGCAGACGGTGGAATCGATGGTCAGGATCTGCGAGGAAGCGGAGAAATCACTACCTGTCACGCTCGACCGTGGCTTCCTCGATCGCTCCTTCACCCGCATCGACCAGTCGATAGCGATGGCCTCGCTCTTCGCCGCCTATCATCTGGAGGTGAAAGCCGTTGCCGCGTTGACATCGACCGGCTCGACTGCGCTGTGGATGAGCCGCCTGAATTGCGGGATTCCCATCTTTGCCCTGACCGAGAACGCGGTCGCCCAGACACGCATGACGCTCTTCCGCGAAGTCTTCCCGCTCCTGATGACCAATATGAACCTTGACCGCGACGTTCTGCGCCGCAACGCAGAACAACGCCTCATCGAAGCGGGTGTGGTAAAGAAAGGCGACCTCATTGTCATATCCTATGGCGACCGCATGGGCCTCGCCGGCGGAACCAACACGATGACCATCGTGCGCGTCGGCGACAAGTAAAGGGACCGGACAGTCTGATACCGTTGCCGCAACGCCGCGACCCTTGCCCTGCACCGTGTCGCGGCTTTTCTTTTCTGGAGACCGCATGCTTCCTGGATTCAACTTGAGCAGCGTCGAAAACCACCCGTTGCGCGAGCATCTCAACCGGGAATTCCATGCCCGCTCGCCGATTCCGTTGACCAGCCCGACGCTGGTTTCGCACCTCGCCTTCCACCACGACGAAACGTCTGTCGAAACCGAACGCGAAAACGTGCTACGCCTCTGCCAGACCAGCGCCTGCAAGTTTCTGGAAAATTCCGCAACGCACATGCTGGTCGATGCCGGCAACTTCCTGCTGCGGTGGGAACTACACACCGAATATTCAAGCTACACGTTTTTCCAACCACTGACCGAGGGCGAACAACTCGATCCGGCCACGACCGCCCTCGACGCTGTCTTTCCCGGCTGGCTCGCCGGCATTCCCGGCAAGTTGCTGGTCGCCACCCACGTAGAACTGCGCTCGACAAAGGACCTCTCCCCCGAAAAAGTGCTGGAAGGGCTTTCCCCGACCGCGGACCGGCAGATGGTTGTTTCGCGCATTGCCAACGGCGCGGCATGGGTGTTCACCGATTTCATGCTCGACAACAACTTCTCCCGCTTTCTGGTTCTTGACGACAGCATGGTCGGACGACAGCCAGGACGCGCGGTACAGCGCCTTTTCGACATCGAGACATATCGCATGCTGGCTTTGCTCGGCCTGCCCGTCGCCACCGAGGTCGGACACTGGCTGACCGGCGCCGAACGGCGCCTGGCCGAACTGATGGACCATATCGGCCAGGCCAACTGCCCGGAAGAAGAGCGCGCTGTTCTCGACGATCTATCCAGAATTGCCGCGGAGGTCGAACACTCCGTTGCCCGTACCACCTTCCGTTTTTCCGCCTCGCGCGCCTACGGAAATCTGGTCCTGCAACGCATTGACGAGTTGCGTGAGATCCGCGTACCCGGCTACCCGACGCTGCACGAATTCATGCAGCGCCGCTTCCAGTCAGCGATGAACACCTGCGCCGCGATGGCCAGCCGGCAGCAGGATCTCTCCAGCCGCGTAGCCCGCAACAGCCAGTTGCTGCGGACCCGCGTCGATATTGAACTGGAACGCCAGAACCAGGAGCTGCTGGCGCAGATGAACCGGCGCGCCAAGGTGCAACTCCGCCTGCAGGAGACGGTCGAAGGCCTTTCGATTGCCGCCATTACCTACTATTCTTCACAGCTTGTTTATTACCTCTCCAAGGGAGCCAAATCGGTCTTCCACTCGCTTTCGCCGGAAATCGTTGTCGCATGCTCGATCCCCGTCATCGCGACGCTCGCGCTGTTCGGTATCAAGCGGATGCGCAAGGCCCTTGCTGCCGAAGAAGCAGGCGCCGACGCCGCACACTGAAACTATTTTATAATCCGTTGTTTTTTCGAATCTCTTTCGGGACCCACGCCATGACTCAAGCCCTTTACGAATCCTCCATCAAGAGCCTGCCGCTGCTCGGCCGCGGCAAGGTGCGCGACATCTACGCCGTGGGCGACGACAAGCTGTTGATCGTCACCAGCGACCGCCTTTCCGCATTTGACGTCGTTCTGCCGAACCCGATCCCTGCCAAGGGCATCGTGCTGACGCAACTGGCCAATTTCTGGTTCGACAAGCTGGCGAACATTCTGCCGAACCAGCTCACCGGCATCGATCCGGAAAGCGTTGTCGCCGAAGACGAACGCGCGCAGGTGCGTGGTCGTGGGCTGGTCGTGAAGCGCCTGAAGCCGCTGCCGATCGAGGCCGTGGTACGCGGCTACCTGATTGGTTCGGGCTGGAAGGATTACCAGCAGACCGGCGCCGTCTGCGGCATCAAGCTGCCGGCCGGCCTGCAACTCGCCGCCAAGCTCCCGGAACCGATTTTCACGCCAGCGACCAAGGCGGAACTGGGCGAACACGACGAGAACATTTCCTTCGAGCAGGCACAGGTCAACTGTGGTGCCGCCCTTGCCGAGGTGCTCAAGGGCACCGGCAAGAACGGCGCGCAAATCGCCACTGAAGCCCGTGATGCGGCTATCGCCCTCTACAGCACGGCGGCCGACTACGCGCTGACGCGCGGCATCATCATCGCCGACACCAAGTTCGAATTCGGCGTCGACGCCACAGGCACGCTACATCTGATTGACGAGGCGCTGACGCCTGACTCGTCGCGCTTCTGGCCCGCCGACTCGTACCAGCTCGGCAGCAACCCGCCTTCCTATGACAAACAATACGTGCGCGACCATCTGGAAACGCTGGACTGGAACAAGAAGGCACCCGGCCCCACGCTGCCGGCTGACGTCGTCGCCCGCACCAGCGCCAAGTACATCGAGGCGTATGAGCAACTAACCGGCAAAAAGCTGGTCGATTAAGCATCGTCCCGATCTTTTTCCCGAGTCGGGCGGCTGCGGCCGCCCGCTTTATTTCCGGAACACACTGACCATGACCGACACGAATCCCCTCCTCGACTTTTCCGGACTGCCGCGCTTCGATGCCATCCTGCCAATCCATGTGGACTCGGCGATCAACGGACTGCTCGCAGAGAACCGCGCGTTGATCGACCGCCTGGCCGATGACCCGCAGCCCGCTACCTGGGATAATTTTGCGGCTCCAATGACGGACGGCATCGAGCGTCTTTCGCGCGCCTGGGGCATTGTCGGTCACCTGCATTCGGTCAACGACATCCCCGAGTGGCGCGAGGCGTACAACCAGATGCTGCCTGATGTCAGCCGCTTCTACGCGGAACTCGGCCACAATCTCAAGCTGTTCGCGAAGTACAAAGACCTTCGCAACGGAGCCGAATACCCGACGCTCTCACCCGCCCGACGCCGGATCATCGACAACGAAGTGCGCGATTTCCGACTCTCCGGTGCCGAGTTGCCGGACGACAAGAAACCGCGCTTCCAGGCCATCCAGGAAGAACTTGCGTCATTGGCCGCAAAGTTCTCTGAGAACCTGCTCGATGCGACCAACGCCTTCGCCGAGTTCGTTACTGATGAGTCCGAACTCGCCGGACTACCGCCCGACGTGATCCACGCTGCCCGCGAAGCGGCGGAGAAGGATGGCAAGGAAGGCTGGAAATTCACCCTGCACATGCCGTCCTACTGGCCAGTACAGCAGTTCGCCGACAGCCGGCGCCTGCGAGAAGCACTCTACCGGGCATCCGCCACCCGCGCTTCAGAATTCGGGCCGGAAAACCTCGACAATACGTCGCTGATTCGGCGCATCCTGGAACTTCGCCAGGAGGAAGCACAGATGCTCGGCTACCGAAATTTCGCCGAGGTATCGCTCGTTCCCAAAATGGCCGAGTCGGTTCAACAGGTGCTCGCATTCCTGCGCGACCTCGCCAAGAAGGCCAAACCGTTCGCCGAGAAGGACGTCGCCGAACTGCGCGACTTTGCGCGGCGCGAACTCGGGCTTGAAACACTCGAATCGTGGGATATGGGGTACGCCTCGGAGAAGCTGCGCCAGGCACGCTACGCCTTCTCGGAACAGGACGTCAAACCTTACTTCACCGAACCCAAGGTACTGGCTGGCCTGTTCCACGTCGCCGAAGCGCTCTATGGCGTACAGATTCTTCCCGACCGCGCGCCTGTCTGGCACGAGGACGTGCGCTTCTTCCGCATCGAGAAGAACGGCAACCTGGTTGGCCAGTTCTACCTCGACCCTTATGCGCGCGAAACCAAGCGCGGCGGGGCGTGGATGGACGAGGCCATCTCGCGGCGCCGCATAGCGGACGGCATCCAGAAACCGGTCGCCTACCTGGCCTGCAACTTCCCGCGCCCGGTCGGCGGCAAACCGGCCACGTTCTCGCACGGCGATGTCGAGACGCTGTTCCACGAGGCCGGCCACGGTCTGCATCATCTTCTTACGCGTGTTGAGGAACTGAGCGTCTCTGGCATCCATGGCGTCGAATGGGATGCCGTAGAACTGCCGTCGCAGTTCATGGAGAACTATTGCTGGGAATGGGACGTGTTGTGCCAGATGTCGGGTCATGTCGACACCGGCGCCCCCCTGCCGCGCGAATTGTTCGACAAGATGCTTGCCGCGCGCAATTTCCAGAGCGGCATGCTGACCGTGCGTCAGATCGAATTCGCGCTATTCGACATGCTTCTGCACAGCGACTTCGACCCCGCCGGCGCTCGTGGCGTCCTTGATCTGCTCGACGAAGTGCGCCGGGAGGTTGCGGTGACCTTCCCGCCCACCTGGAACCGATTCCCCAACAGCTTCTCGCATATCTTCGCCGGCGGCTACGCGGCAGGCTATTACAGCTACAAATGGGCAGAAGTTCTGTCGGCAGACTGCTACGCCGCTTTCGAAGAGAGCGGTGATCCGTTCGACCCGACGGTTGGCAAGCGTTTCCTTGACGAAATCATCGCCGCAGGAGGGGCACGCCCCGCACTGGAGAACTTCCGCGCATTCCGCGGTCGCGACCCGCAGGTCGATGCGTTACTTCGGCATGGTGGTATGATCCCCGGCTGATTGCCGTTCAGGGGATAAGGTCATGAAAACCAACCGTTTAGTTGTTCTGGCCATTGCGCTGGCATTCTCGTCACTCGCCACGGCCCAAACCACCTACCAGTGGATCGACAAGACGACGGGACGGAAGGTGTATTCCGACCAGCCGCCACCGCCGGGAGTAAAGCTCATCGAAACGCGCGAAGGCCCGGCCGCCAGCGACGAACGGCAGCTGCCCTTCGCCACACGGCAGGCGGTTCAGAAATACCCCGTCACGCTCTACACCGCAGCCAACTGTACCGAAGTCTGCGCCAACGCCCGCGCCCTGCTCAACGACCGCGGGATCCCCTTCACCGAAAAGCTCTTGAAAACCGAGGAAGAATTTGCCGAAGCGGCCAAGCTGATGGGCAACGAGTCGTTCCTTCCCGGGCTAACGGTCGGGACACAGCGCTTCGCCGGCTTCGAATCGGGCGCCTGGAACAATCTGCTCGATCTTGCCGGCTACCCGAAAACAGCGCCCTACGGCGCCAAGCCCTCCGGCGTTTTCGCGCAATGAAGCTGGCGAGTTGGAACGTCAACTCGCTGAAGGTCCGTCTGCCGCAACTGCTCGACTGGCTGTCCGTTCGCCAGCCCGATGTCGTATGCCTGCAGGAAACCAAGCTGGAAGACGTGAACTTCCCACGACTTGAGATTGAAGCCGCGGGCTATGACGTCGCCTTTTCCGGACAAAAGACCTACAACGGCGTCGCCCTTTTGTCGCGGCAGAAGATGCAGGACGTGACGTTCGGCAATCCACGTTTCCCGGATGAGCAGAAACGCCTGATTGCCGCGACGGCAGGTTCGACCCGGATCATTTGCGCCTATGTTCCCAACGGCCAGGAGGTCGGGAGCGACAAGTACACCTACAAGCTCGCGTGGCTCGACGCGCTCGGCCAATGGCTCGGCGATGAACTCGCATCACACCCGAACCTGGCGCTGGCCGGCGACTTCAATATTGCGCCGGACGACCGGGACGTGCACGATCCGGAGGCTTGGGCAGGACAGGTGCTTTGCTCGGAACCGGAGCGTGCCGCCTTCCAACGGCTCCAGGCCATGGGAATGCAAGACAGTTTCCGCTTGTTCGACCAGCCGGAAAAGAGCTTCTCGTGGTGGGACTACCGGATGCTCGGTTTTCAGAAAAACCGAGGCCTGCGCATCGACCATATCCTCCTGTCGACGCCCCTGGCCGGGCGCTGCGTCGCGGCCGGCATCGACCGCGAGATGCGAAAACGCGAACGCCCGTCAGATCACGCACCAGTCGTGGCGGAAATCAACGATTAACCAAGCCCCGTGGCTACCCTTTTGGGGAATCCGCAGCCCGTGCCACAGTCTCGCCCGCGCGCAACTGCCCGAGCAGAGACTCCAGATGCGCCGTCGACACGTCGAAGGCGGCGTTGCCGAGCGGAAGATGAAGCGGCGGATTTCCCGACTCGACCGCGGCAATGATCGCCTTGACCGCAAGCACCGGATCGCCCGGCTGATTGCCCGAGACGGCACGCAACTGGGCGCGCTTGGCGCCCGCCGTCGACGCGTAATCTTCGATCACGACAGGGCTCTCATCCGCCGAACGCCCGGCCCAGTCGGTGCGGAAGCCGCTCGGTTCGACGACGATGACCTTGATGCCCAGCGGTTCGACTTCCTGCGCCAGCGCGCCGGAAAGCCCCTCCACCGCGAACTTCGTCGCGCAGTAGTACCCCAATCCGGCGAACGGGTGAAGGCCGGCCAAAGATGAGATGTTGATGATGCAGCCGCTGCGCTGCTGGCGCATGACGGGCAGCACGGCCTTCGTCATGCGGCCGAGGCCGAACACGTTGACGTCGAACATCCAGCGTACCTTGTCTTCCTCGCTCTCCTCGACCGCACCGAAGTAGCCGAGGCCGGCGTTATTGACCAGCACGTCGATCCGCCCGAAACGCTCCTGCACCGCCTTGACCGCCGCCTCGACCTGCGCATCGTCGGTCACGTCGAGCTTCAGCACGAGGGCCTGCGCGGAATCGGCAAACTCCTCGAGCGTTTCGGGCTTGCGCGCGGTAACCACGACGCGACTGCCGCTCGCCAGAAGATGCCGGGCAAGTTCCCGGCCGAACCCGGTGGAACACCCGGTAATGAACCATACGCGGCTATCACCAGCCGACGAACCACTATTTGCCATTGATCGCTCCTTTGCCAACGTTGTTTTTGGAACAGCGTTTTATTCTACTGCGTTGGCCAAACGGATGTAATCGGAAAGGGACAATTCCTCTGCACGAGCGGTCGGCGCGATGCCCAGGCTTTCGAACAGGCCATCGTCAACCACGCTCTTGAGGTTGTTTCGCAGCATCTTGCGCCGCTGCCCAAAGGCCGCCGCGACCAGTTCGGCGAAACGCGCTTCATCACGGACCGTCAATTCGTCCTGGGCCCTGGGAATCAGGCGAATCACGGCTGAATCCACTCTTGGCGCCGGATCAAAGGACTCCGGCGGTACGTCGAGCAGCCAGTCCATCACGAAACGGTATTGGAGCATCACCGAAAGCCGTCCGTAATCGGCTGTTCCCGGCTCCGCAATCATTCGCTCGACGACTTCCTTCTGCAGCATGAAGTGCATCTCGCGGGTGCAGTCGGCATATTGCGCGAGGTGGAACAGCAATGGCGTCGAAATATTGTAGGGAAGATTGCCGACCACACTAAGCTTCTTTCCCGCGCCATGGGCGAGAACACCGAAATCAAACGCGAGCGCATCGCCTTCGTGGATCGTCAGGCGCTCGGGCGAATAGCGTTGCCGCAAACGGGCAACAATGTCGCGGTCGATCTCGACGACATGCAGATGATCAAGGCGCGCTAGCAACGGTCCGGTCAGCGCGCCCAGCCCAGGGCCGATTTCGACGACCAGATCGTCACGTTGAGGCGCCACCGCGGCGACGATCTCGCCGATGACTTGCGCATCGATCAGGAAATTTTGTCCAAACCGCTTGCGGGCGACGTGCTTGCTCATCGGCGTTATCCGGCAAGGCGGGCCATGGCGATGGCCTGTTCGACGGCAACGAAGAGGCTCCCCGGGTCGGCACGGCCGGTGCCGGCGAGTTCCAGTGCTGTACCGTGATCGACCGACGTGCGGATGATCGGCAGTCCGAGCGTCACGTTGATGCCGTTGCCAAACGTGGCGTACTTGAGCGCCGTCAGTCCCTGGTCGTGGTACATCGCCAGCACGCAGTCCCCCTGCGCCAACAGCGGCGGGGTAAACATCGTATCCGCCGGGAGCGGGCCAAGCAGTGTCATACCTTCGGCACGCAATTTCTCCAAGACCGGCGCGATCACCCGGATTTCTTCGTCGCCCAGGTAGCCGCCTTCACCGGCGTGCGGATTGAGCCCGGCGACGAGAATGCGCGGCCGGTCGATCCCGAACTTGCTGCGCATGTCGGCATGCAGGATGCGCAACGTCGTTTCCAGGGAGCTCGCTGTAATCGCGGCAGGTACGTCTTTCAACGGCAAATGTGTCGTCGCCAGCGCAACACGAAGATTGCCTCCGGCCAGCATCATCACCACCTGCGGCGTATGCGTCTTCTCGGCGAGGTATTCCGTGTGCCCGGTAAAGGGAATGCCGGCGTCGTTGATCACCGCCTTGTTAACCGGCGCGGTCACCATCGCCGCGAACTCGCTGGAGAGACACCCCTCGAGAGCACGGTC
Source organism: Propionivibrio sp. (assembly GCA_003249625.1). Next base: position 24,003 of record QKII01000163.1, read on the forward strand.
GAGCAGGCTGAGAACGTACGGCGAGTTGGCCGGATCGAGCTTTCCCGGTACGGAGGACGCGCCCAATGGCGCATGGATTAGATCGAGGACGCCCGATTCCGGCAACACCGTCGGTCTCCATTCGCGCAGGCGTACGGTAGAGCCGGTCTGCGCCACGCGCGCGCGCATCAGCTCACGATCGGCCAGAACGACGACTCGTGCCGGAAAACTCCTTTCTGCAAGGCGGAGACACAACTCGGGACCGACGCCAGCGGGTTCGCCCGAAGTAACGGCGATGACCGGTTCCACGTTCAGCGCTCTTCCAGCCGCAAATCGACGTAGGCACGATCGCGCGCCTGCCGCAGCCAGTCCTGGTAGGCCTCGTCGAGCTTGCGCTCGCGCAACACCTGGCGAGCCGCGGCTTTTTGCCGGTCTGCCGAGACGTCCTGAACCCGGCGCTCCAGCACCTCGATCAGATGGAAGCCAAACGGCGACTTGACCGGGCGGCTGACTTCGCCAGGCTTCAGGCTGTTCATCGCGCGCTCGAATTCGGGCACCGTATCGCCGGGATAGATCCAGCCCAGATCGCCACCCTTGGGCGCCGTGCCATCCTGCGAATGCAGCTTGGCCAGTTCGGCAAACTTCTCGCCATGGATAATCCGGTCGTACAGCCCCTCCAGCTTGTGTCGCGCCTCGGTTTCGGAAACCAGTTCATTAACCCGGATCAGGATGTGACGGACGTGGGTCTGTTGTACTGGCGGCAACGTCGCACCGCCCTTCTTGTTCAGCAGCTTGACGATATGGAAACCGTTAGGGCTGCGCAGCAGCGGGCTGACATCGCCCGCATTCATCTTGGTCACAACGTCGGAGAAGATGCTCGGCAAGCGGTCGAGCGTGCGCATCCCGAGGCTGCCGCCCTGCAAGCCATCCGGCGCATCCGAATACGCCGCCGCAAGCTGCGCGAAATTCTCGCCCTTGCGCGCGCGCTCCAGCACCTCGTCGGCCTTGGCCTTGAGCGTGGCAAGTTGTTCTGGATTCGCCGATTCGGGGGCGCGCAGGAGAATGTGCGCGACTTCATATTCTTCACCAACTCCCGCCGCGGACTGCCCCTCAAGATAGTTTTCGATCTCGCTGTCGGAAACGGCGATCTTGTTCTCCACCTCGCGCTCGCGTACCCGGGCAATGAGCATTTCGTTGCGAATATCCTCGCGGAATTTCGGAAAGGCGATGCCGTCGCGCTGCAGCGCTTCGCGGAACTGCTCCATCGACATCTTGTTCCCGGCGGCGATGCGCTGCAGCGCCTGATCGAGTTGCGTATCGTCAACGCGCAAGCCGATCTCGCGCGCATTCTGCAACTGGATCTTGTCCATCACCAGACGTTCAAGCATTTGCCGTTCCAGTATGTCACGTGGCGGCAACGGCGTTCCCTGGCGGCGCAACTGGCTGGCGGCACGTTCAAGGCCCTGATTCAACTCCTGAAGGGTTATCAC
>QKII01000245.1 GCA_003249625.1 Propionivibrio sp.
GATGCCCGTGCTGGCCTGGAGAAAACCCACCCCGGCCGCGGTAGTGCAAATCGTCATGCTGAGACCTTTCAACGAACTCACGGGGAAAGTATGCGATGCGAACCACGGTCGAAACAAATTCATTTTTTCGCGACCGTCCCATCGTTTTTTTTGGAGTTAAAATCAGTTGGGTCCAAAAAAATCGCTTCCGTGAATCCGTCGTGAATCTCCGCTTCGTTGAAACCTTCGTCTGGGTCGCCCGCCTGCAAAGCATCAGCCGCACCGCGGATAAACTTTTCCTTACCCAGTCCGCGGTCTCCAGCCGCATCGCCGTGCTCGAACAGGAAATCGGCGCACTGCTGCTCGACCGTCGCGACCGCTTATTCCGGCTCACCAGCGCCGGCGAACGATTTCTGACCTACGCGGAACGCCTGCTGGCCCTGCAGCACGACCTCAAATACGAACTGTGCGGCAACGGCATAGCCCGCTTCTCGCTGCGCCTCGGCGCGATCGAGACAATCCTCCACGCCTGGCTGATCCCGACGATGGAACGGCTGAAGCGAACCAAGCCGCATATCGAGTTCGAACTCAACGTGGAAACGACACCGGTACTGCACCAGCAAATTCGCCGCGGCGGCCTCGACCTGATCTTCTCCGCCGACCAACCGTTCGGCAAAGGCATCGTCAGCGAACGCTTCCCGTCGCTGGAAATGGTTTTCGTCGGCCCCGATTCGCTCAAAGAAGGAACCTATCTGGATATCGACGAGTTGATGTCCTGGGAACTGCTCACTTTCCAGCGCGACTCGCAGCCGCACATGGCACTCGTCGACAGCCTCGGCAAGGCCGGCATCACCAACAAGCGCGTGCATACGGTCACTTCGATTTCCGCGCTGGTAAAGCTCGCGGAGAGTGGCTTTGGTCTCGCCACGCTGCCCCGCGTCGCCGTCGACGAACTGAAGCTTCACCACGGTATCGTACCCATCCGGACAGCGCTGCAACTCGTCCCGCTGCCGCTCTTCGCCAGCTACCTGAATCCGCCCGCCACGCCGGAACTCGAAGAGAGCATTTCCGAGGCGCTGATTTTTGTCCGCGAAGCCGCCGGAGCGAAACGCACCACGCCGACGCAAGAATCAAACTAGCAGGAAAGCATCGTCAGGCCGAAACCGCCATTCAGTTCAACCAACACGCATCTATCTGGATAGACGACGCTCACCGTCCCTGCGGGAAATCCGCAGCGCCCGGACAGTTCCGCCAGCGCCAGCAGCGCCGACGGCGCCTGTAACGGCGGACAAATGATGACATTTGCCCCAACGGCCAATGCCGCCGCCGCGAGGCTGGCAAGCTTCTCCAAATCACTCGCCGAGTCACCGGTCACAACCACCAGGCCGGCGACGTCTATAGGTTCGGGGCTGCGCAGGCTCATAACGATCTTCTCGACAACCGAGACGGCCTGCTCGACGGAAACGCCTGTTTCCTCAGCGACCAGCCGAGCAAAATGGTCGACCAGTTCCTCCAGCGCGTCGCCTAAACTCGACAGCAACTTGCGACGCCTGGACTCGCTCGTGCTGTGCCACGCGGGAAAAGCGGATTGCGCCGAAAAAATTGCCTCCTCAAGTTCACCGGCTCCACAGACGGGAACTCGTCGCAGAACCACACCGGAAGCGGGCTCGCAAACGTCGACGAAATCCGGCGTCAACTTCAGAGTGGCGCGTCCGTTGATCCAGAGGGGAATTGCGCGGATATCGTCGCTAAAATGCATCGAACCGCCAGAGAATCTGTTTCAGGATGATCATGATGGTAAGATGAACGCTGTTAATTGGCTGGCGCACTGAGCAGACAGCTTGGCAAACACAAGGAAAACGCACGAAAAATGCATGACTTGCCAGCCAACAGAAGAAATCTTACAGGAATGTAACGGTGGAACAACCAGAAGCAAAGGGGTCGATTCAGGTCATCGAAAGGATGATGTCTCTGATCGACGCATTGGCGGATGCGCCGGAACCGGCGTCACTCAAGACACTATCCAAGGCAACGGGGCTTCACCCCTCGACGGCGCACCGGATTCTCGCAGCGATGACCCATTCCCGGCTCGTCGAGCGATATGAAGCAGGAACGTATGCTCTGGGCGTGCGCTTTCTAGAACTGGGTAACGTCGTCAAATCGCGCTTCAACATTCGCGAGATCGCCTTGCCGTTCATGCAGAATCTGCATGAGTCGATCGGTGAGGCCATCAACCTCGGTATCCGGGACGGGGATGAAATCGTCTACCTCGAACGGACGTCGAGCGGGCGCTCGCTGGTCAGGGTGGTATATCTTGTCGGTGCTCGTGCCCCGTTGCACCTCACCTCGCTAGGAAAATTGTTCCTGGCTTCCGACACAGCAGCCAATGTCCGCGCCTACGCAGAACGCACCGCTCTGCCTGGAAAAACGCCCTTCTCACTAACCAGCCTCGAACAACTGGAGAAGGAGCTCGATACGATCCGCCGGACGGATCTCGCCTACGACAACGAGGAAGCCGAGATAGGCTTACGCTGCGTCGCCACGCCGATCCGCAATGACGAAGGAGCGGTCGTCGCTGGCTTGTCGATCTCGGCTCCGACCGACCGGCATCATTCCGACTGGCCAGAGCAACTGCGGAAAGCCACAGAATCGATCTCGTATGCCTTGGGCTATCGCCAGCAGGCCCGATACGGGTAACTGACCATACGCAACACGTAGCACACGCCGGTTGCGTTCAGCCCTGGCCGTCTGTCACTTGGGCTGCAGCATGCGTCGGCAGCTGGCGAGCCGCTTGCGTGCTTTCCATCCAGCGCTTTATGCGATTGGCATCGCCCACACGCGTCAGCTTGCCCGCAGAATCGAGCAAAACGATAACCACCGGCTTGTCCGCAACGCGGGCCTGCATGACGAGACACTTCCCGGCCTCGTGGATATAACCCGTTTTCGAAAGACCAACGTCCCACGCCGCATTCTTGACCAATGGATTGGTATTGCGAAACTCCAATGGCCGACCGGCAACTTCGACTGTTGCCTCGGGCGTCGTCGACAACTCGCGGATAAGCGGGTAGCGATGCGCGGCTGCGACCATCTTGGCTAGATCGTTCGCGGTCGAGACATTGTTGCTCGTCAACCCAGTGGGATCCTCGAAGCGAGTACTCACCATGCCAAGCGACCGCGCCTTGGCATTCATCGCTGCAATAAACGCCGCCAGCCCACCGGGATAATGCCGCGCAAGTGCGTGGGCCGCCCGATTCTCCGATGACATCAAAGCCAGCAACAAACCCACATGCAAACGCGACCGGCTCCCGCGCAAATAGTCCACATCCTCGTCGGAAATCGAAACACCCTCTTTCAGATCGGGAGTACCGTCAAGCACGACCATCGCCGTCATCAACTTCGTTATCGAGGCAATCGGCACAACGCTGTCGGCGTTTTTTTGATACAACGCACCGCCGCCACGCTGGTCTACCACGAGAGCCGCCCCGGAGCGAACTGCCAACAAGGCAACATCATTTTTCGACGATGCCGCCTTTGAGACAGTCCTTTTCCTGACTGTGGCAACCTTTTGGGCATTTTTCCCGGCTGCCGCCTTCTTTGCCTGCTGACTAACAGGAATCACCTTGCGAACTGTCCCCGACCTCGGACTGCTCTTTTCCGCAGACAGAGCAGCAGCGGACGGCAAAACGCCGATGCCGAACGCAACGGCGAGTACCATTGCCATTCTTAGCCCAAAGCGCATCCCCGCAACCTCCTAATGCAAAATTGAGCAAAGTCTATCAGCCGGAAACAAAAAATCAAGTAAAAATAACAAGATACGACAAACAGTTAATATTCGCCGCAACACGCAACACCCGCCACCAACCTCCGCAGAAAACCTCACGACAAATCAAGACAAAAATAGTTCGCCAAGTCATCGCAATCGCGAATTATGGTAGACTGGCCGACGCTTTAGTGTGGTAATGAGATCTAACCAGTTTCTTGCAGCAAGAGCCTCAAACTGACCGCCAGCCTGTAACGACCGGCGCATTTTGGAAAGCCCAAATTCGTTGTCTCAGGCGAACCCCCCGGGCAGTTCCAGTTCCACCCCGTCGCGAGACGAACCAGATTTTTTAACCGTCCCACTATGTGAGTGTATTGCCATGACACAAACCGTATCAATCAATGCCCCCGACTATGTCAAGCACGAAGGCCTGAAAAAATGGGTCGCCGAGATCGCCGCACTGACGACGCCTGAAAAAGTCGTCTGGGCCGACGGCTCGCAGGAGGAATATGACCGCCTGTGCCAGGAACTCGTCGACGCCGGCACCTTCATCAAGCTGAAAAAGCGCAAGAATTCGTTCCTCGCCTTCTCCGACCCGTCCGACGTGGCACGTGTTGAAGACCGCACCTACATCTGCTCGGAAAAACAGGAAGACGCCGGCCCCACCAACAACTGGGAAGCCCCCGCAAAGATGCGCGAAACCCTCAAGCCGCTGTTCAGCGGCTGCATGAAGGGTCGCACCATGTACGTCATCCCGTTCTCGATGGGCCCGATCGGCTCGCCGATCGCCCAGATCGGCATCGAGATCACCGACTCCGCCTACGTCGTGACCAACATGCGCATCATGACCCGCATGGGCAAGGACGTTTTCCCGGTCCTCGGCACCGATGGCGACTACGTCCAGTGCGTCCACTCGATCGGCGCCCCGAAAGAGCCGGGCACCAAGGATCCGAAGTGGCCGTGCAACCCGACCACCAAGTACATTGTGCACTATCCCGAAACCCGCGAAATCTGGTCGTACGGCTCGGGCTACGGCGGCAACGCCCTGCTCGGCAAGAAGTGCCTGGCCCTGCGTATCGCCTCCAATATGGCGCGCGATGGCGGCTGGATGGCAGAACACATGCTCATCCTCGGCGTCGAATCGCCTGCCGGTGACAAGCACTACGTCGCTGCCGCCTTCCCGTCGGCCTGCGGCAAGACCAACTTCGCCATGCTCGTACCGCCGGCAGGCCTGAAGGGCTGGAAGATCACCTGTATCGGTGACGACATCGCCTGGATCAAGCCGCGCAAGGACAAGGACGGCGTCACCCGTCTGTACGCGATCAACCCCGAAGCCGGCTTCTTCGGCGTCGCACCGGGCACCAACGAGCAGACCAACTACAATGCGATGGCCTCGCTTGCCGAGAACACCATCTTCACCAACGTCGCACTGACCGACGACGGTGACGTGTGGTGGGAAGGCATGGGCCCCGCACCGGCTCACGCGATTGACTGGCAAGGCAACGACTGGACGCCGGAAATCGCCAAGGAGAAGGGCACCAAGGCTGCGCACCCGAACTCCCGCTTCACCGCCCCGGCCTATCAGTGCCCGTGTATCGACAAGGATTGGGCGAACGCCGACGGCGTACCGATCTCGGCGTTCCTGTTCGGCGGCCGTCGTGCCTCCACCGTGCCGCTGGTCTGCCAGACCACCGACTGGGAACACGGCGTTTACACGGCCGCGACCCTCGGTTCCGAAACGACCGCGGCCGCCTTCGGCGCCCAGGGCGTTGTCCGCCGCGACCCGTTCGCCATGCTGCCGTTCTGCGGCTACCACATGGCCGACTACTACAGCCACTGGCTGAAGATGGGTTCGGCTGCCGACAAGCAAGTGCCGATCTTTATGGTCAACTGGTTCCGCACCAATGAGCAGGGCAAGTTTGCATGGCCCGGCTTCGGTGACAATGCGCGCGTCCTCAAGTGGATCATCGAGCGCTGCGAGGCCAAGGTTGGCGGTCAGGAATCCATTCTCGGCACGATCCCGAACTACGAAGACATGGACTGGTCCGGCTCCGACTTCTCGAAGGAAGAGTTCACCAAGGTCACCAACCTCGACAAGGACGCATGGCTGTCAGAGCTCGAAGGCGTCAAGGAATGGTTCGCCAAGATGGGCAGCAAGCTCCCGGCCCAACTCGCCGCGATCCGCGACGACTACGAAGCGAAGTTCAAGGCCTAAGTTTTAGCAGGTCATAGTAAAGGCCGCCCTTGTCGGGCGGCCTTTTTTTTATCGACCACTCAACCCCTTGCCGCGCTGAACTTTGACATCTCGAAGCAGACCTGCCCGGGCAGGTTGTTTGCCAGCCGGAGTTGATAGCCGAACGTCCGAGCCTGCCTGGCCGTATTGAACAGTCCTATGCCAAAGCCGTTCTCGGACGCCACCGGCTGCTGAAACAATCGATCGAGAATCTCCTGCCTGACTGCAGTACCACTGTCACAGACTCGCAAAACCGTCGAATCCGGAGAAAGCGATATCGATATCTCGACCCCCGCCTCGTGCCGGCGCTTGGCCAGCGCGTTGTGCAGGAGGTTTTCCGCCACGGCGTCATACAACGCACGCGGAACGGCACCGGCACACGACAACGGTAGCGAATCGAAAAGGATCTCCTGACCCGCATATCGTTGCTGCAACGATTCCCACCAGATCGCCGCCCCTACCATCTCTTCGACGTACTCGTCGGCTTTGCCCAGTACGTCGGCTGGCAGCTCGAGTTTCATCAGCGTACTTCGCAGACGCTGGGCAATTTGCGGCAACTGACGCTCCATTAACGGTCTGACACGCGCGAAATCAGAACCCGACTCTGACTGCACCAGAAAACAGAGATTATCCAAAGACTGAAGGAGATTCTTGACGTCGTGCGTAAGGCGCGCCCCGGTCTCATGGACAGCTTGCAAATAGCTAACCCGTTGCAACTCACGCGTCCGCCATTTGGCAAGATAGTACTCACTTGCAAGTTTGGTCAGCAGGCGCAAATGCCAGACAAGAACCGGACTTAACGAATGCCTCGAATAAATCGTCAGCGACAGCGATCGATCGGAAAATTCGTTCGGACAAAGCGACGATTGGCCGAAACGCTGCACATCGCCCTGCTGCCGAAAAGACGAGTTCCACTCTCCGCCAACAACCCACGGAAAGTCGAGCAGGAGGCGCTCACAAATCTTATTGAAAAAC
>QKII01000405.1 GCA_003249625.1 Propionivibrio sp.
AACCCGATAATTCGGAAGGCAACTCCCAATACCGATACTTCTCCCCAACCAGTTCAGCCTCCTGCCACTCAGCCATCACCGGTCTATTTCGACGATCCGAACCTTCAAGAACACTTTGATGAACGCGCTGGCATTCGCGAATTCGAGGCGGGAATTGAGCGCAGTCTTGCCGAGGATCAGGCAATGCAAGATATTCAACTGAGTCAGGGAGGTGAGTGATGACCCAAGCCGTTCATTCGTCAGTTCGTGGGCAGCAAAGGGGGTTACCTCCCTTTGTCGGCATGCTTCTCGATACTTATGGCTGTCAGCAGTACGATGGCCACGGTGCCATCATTCGCTATTTCAACAAGAAGAGCCGTAGGCAAATGGAGCATGACATGGGGCGTGAGCCCATTCGGCGCATGGCCGAGTGGCTTGACGCGTACAAGGTAGAAAGTTGCGAAGATGGATCAACGGTGACTATCGGTCATCGGTACAAACGGATAATTCGGAAATAGCTGTTGAGCAAGCGGGCGATTTCCTTCCAGATTTCCGATCATTATCGGTTATGGGCGGAGTTTGGCCTTGACTGATTCGTGACGATGCTTTCAATGATCAGCAGGGAGAGGTTTCGGCCACAACCGCCGGCGGTGGTTGCTCAGTTAAGCGCACGGTGATTCCTCAATTTCCGACGTTGAAACAGCATAAATAACGCTACGCAACTGCTATGCTGACCTTCTATTCAATGTTCGTACCGACTGAATTCCAGGCAGTTTGAAGAGGTTGTGCCGGTTTAAAACTGGTCAGGGTGTTCAACCTACCCTGTGCATTTTTTGCGCAGGAGCGAGATGGGGTGATCACCATGGAAATGTTTGGCAAGGTACGCAGGATGTTTTACCGGGACGGGATGTCCCGATCGGAGATTGCGAAGAGAACAGGGCTGTCGAGGACGACCGTCCAGAAATGGGTGAAGGCGCCGGCAGGTAGTGCGCCGAAATACCAACGAGCAGGCAGGCCCGGCAAGCTGACGCCGTTCAAGGAAGACCTGCTTCAAGCACTCAAGGCTGATGCGCGTCGTCCGCGTCGTGAGCGGCGCACCGCGCTGAAACTGCTGTCGATGATTCAGGCGAAGGGCTACTCAGGGGGTTACACGGCAGTCACCGATTTTGTTCGTGCCTGGCACGCCAGCCATGGGCAGTCGGCGGTGCGCGCTTTCGTGCCACTGCAATTCGAACCGGGGGACGCGCATCAATTCGACTGGAGCGAAGAGCATCTGGTTATTGGTGGCGTCTGGCGCAAGATCATGGCGGCGCATCTGAAGCTGTGCTTCAGCCGGGCGTTCGTGGTGCAGGCGTATCCAACACAGAGCCACGAAATGCTTTTCGATGCGCACACGCGCGCATTTGCCACTCTGGGCGGTGTGGCGCGCCGTGGCATCTACGACAACATGAAGACTGCGGTCGACAAGGTCAAGAAAGGCAAGGCCCGCGTCGTCAATACCCGCTTCGCCGCCATGGCAGCGCATTATCTCTTCGATCCGGAATTCTGCAATGTCGCCTCGGGCTGGGAGAAAGGGGTTGTTGAGAAGAACGTCCAGGATAGCCGGCGGCGGCTTTGGCAGGATGCGGCCGGGCAGCGCTTCGGCTCCTTCACCGAGTTGAATCTGTGGCTGCTGGCGCGTTGCCGCGCACTCTGGGGGGAAGTCAAGCATCCCGAGTACGACCTGACGCTGGCCGAGATGCTTGAACAGGAACAACCGCATCTCATGCCAATGGTGACGCCGTTTGACGGTTACGTGGAGACGCTGGGCAAGGTCTCCAGTACCTGCCTGGTATCGGAAGAGCGTAATCGTTATTCGGTGCCATGCGAACTGGTCGGTCAGATGGTGAGTATCCGTATCTATCCGGAACGGATCGATCTGGTTGCCCACGATACGTTGATCGCAAGCCACGTGCGCTGTTTCGGGCGGAACGAAACGCGTTACGACTGGCAACACTACATCCCCCTAGTCGAACGCAAACCGGGCGCACTACGCAACGGTGCCCCCTTCGCTGACATGCCCCAACCGCTTCAGCAGTTGCGTGCCTGGCTGCTCAAACGGGAAGGCGGCGATCGTCTCATGGCCAAGATTCTGGCAGCCGTTCCCCGCCACGGGCTGGAATCCGTCCTGGTCGCAGTCGAACTGGTGCTGGAATCCGGCCATCCGAGTATCGAACATATCGAGAATGTGTTGCACCGACTCAAGTCGGTACCACCGCCGCCCCAGGTGGAGACGCATTTGACGGTGAGCGAGATTCCTGTCGCCGATACAAGCCGCTATGACCGTCTGCGCCAGGAGGTGAGCCATGCGTGATGTTGCCGCCGAACTGAGAAACCTCCGCCTGCATGGCATGGCCGGCGCGTGGGAAGAGGTTGTTGCGCAAGGAGATAGCGCCGGACTGCAAACGTCGCGCTGGCTAATCGAACACCTTCTGCAAGCCGAGCACACGGACCGACACGTACGTTCGATCAGCTACCAATTGCATAGCGCCAAGTTTCCGGTGCATCGTGATCTGGCGGGCTTTGATTTCGGGCAGTCGAAGGTCGATCGTAGCCTGATCATGGAACTGGCGACGCTGGCTTTTACCGAAGAAGCGCATAACGTCGTGTTCGTCGGCGGTACCGGAACCGGGAAGTCTCATCTCGCAACGGCATTGGGGGTATCTGGCATTACCCAGCACGACAAGCGTGTGCGCTTCTATTCAACGGCCGATCTGGTCAATCTGCTCGAGCAGGAGAAAGCCGCCGGCAAGGCCGGCAAACTGGCGTTCCAGCTCATGCGCATGGATCTCGTGATTCTCGATGAACTGGGTTATCTGCCGTTCAGCCAGGCCGGTGGTGCCTTGCTGTTTCATCTGCTCTCGAAACTTTATGAGCACACCAGCGTGATGATCACGACCAATCTGCCATTCGCCGAATGGGCCAGTGTCTTTGGGGACGCCAAGATGACCACGGCACTGCTCGATCGCCTGACCCATCATTGCCACATCGTCGAAACCGGAAACGAGTCATACCGATTCCGTCACAGCAGTGAGGTGGCCCGGTCGAGAATCAAGGACAGAGAGCAGAGCAAACGCACTCCCGTTCCTGAACCCTTCTGAACCGCCGCGCTGGAAATTCCGCTACGGGCTACGCCCTACGCGGACTCTCCAGCGCCAAAACCGCATCCACTTTACCGGAATGGAGGTCTGTCCAACGACAACTACGCTACACTGATCTTCCGCTGGCTATCAAAAAACCAGCTTTAGCCCCTGACCATATTTCAGTCGGCACGCCTGCACAGAGTTCACCCGGTACGGACATTTCTGGGACTCTTTGCTGGGGATCGGAGGTCACGCACAACTGGGGCCTTCTGGTCTGCACATCGGACAGCACCCAAACCAAACCATCCTGCTTCAAGACATGCGCTGTGGAACTTGGACCTTCGACAGGAAATCCACGAGTATCGGTAATTCCCGATCAATATCTGCATATTCGTCGTGGCTGCCCGCGACAATCTTCAGTTGAACATGCTCACCGAGCCGGGCATCGTGAATAGCATGCGCTTCGCTGACCGGCACAGTGGTGTCTTCTGCGCCATGCACCAGCAACACCGGGCAATGCACCCTC